>CAZDAN010000013.1:0-20483 GCA_964503565.1 uncultured Bacteroides sp. | reverse complement strand
CCCCTGCAAAGCGGCGTAGGCAACATCGCCAACGCGGTGTTAGGTGCCTTGGGACGCGACACCACCATCCCGGCCTTCGAGATGTACACCGAAGTGCTTCAGGACGCCGTGGTTGACCTCATCCGCGCCGGCCGCGTGAAGTTCGGAAGCACCTGCTCGCTCACCGTGACGAACGATTGCTTGAACGGCATCTACGACGACATCGACTTCTTCCGCGACAAACTGGTGCTGCGCCCCAGCGAAATCAGCAACAGTCCCGAGGTGGCACGCCGCTTAGGCATCATCTCCATCAACACAGCCATCGAAGCCGACCTCTATGGCAACATCAACTCTACCCACATCAGCGGCACCAAGATGATGAACGGAATCGGCGGAAGCGGCGACTTCACCCGCAATGCCTACATTTCCATCTTCACCTGTCCCTCGGTAGCCAAGGAAGGAAGAATCAGTGCCATCGTTCCCATGGTGTCACACCACGACCATACAGAGCACGACGTGAACATCATCGTGACCGAACAGGGTGTGGCCGACTTGCGCGGAAAGAGTCCTATGGAACGTGCCAAGGCCATTATCGAAAACTGCGCACATCCCGACTACAAGAACCTGTTGTGGGACTACCTGAAACTCTCGTCTAAGGGACAGACCTGTCACAACATGGCTGCCTCGCTGGCCATGCACGACACCCTTGTCAAGAAGGGCGACATGCGCCTGACCGACTGGGCTGAATACGTGAAATAAGGACAAAATATCAATCGCGTGAAACTGAAGAAGAACATCTGCTCCTCCCCCGTGGCCTTCGTGGCCAATATGGCATGGGCATACGTGGCATACGGACTTTGCCGTGTGCTTTATCTCGCAGAGAACTGGAGTGTGCTGGGAGCCAATCTCTCGTGGACTTCGGTTTGGGAGATGATGAAAGGAGCGTGGATGTTTGATACCTCAGCGTTGCTCTATACCAACGCCCTGTATGCCTTAATGATGCTGGTGCCTTGGCACGGCAAGGAACAGGACGGTTGGCAACGGGCAGCCAAGTGGGTGTACATGGTGGTGAACGGATTGGCCATCGGTGTCAATCTGGCTGACAGCGTCTATTTCCAATATACTGGTCGGCGCACCACGGCCACCATCTTCAGCGAGTTCAGCAACGAAGGAAATCTGGGAAGCATCGTCGGCATCGAACTTTTGAGTCATTGGTATTTGGTCGCCGCCTGCATCCTCCTCATCTATGGGCTAAGCAAGGCATACGTCCGGCCTGTGGGTAAGCCGTGGCGACGTCCCTTCGGACTTTACTATACAGTACAGACACTTTGCTTGGCACTGTTCGTCCCCTTGTGCATCTGCGGAATGCGCGGCGGAGCCACCACGGCCATTCGCCCCATCACCCTCAGCAATGCCAACCAATACGTAGATCGGCCGGCCGATGCGGCACTGGTGCTGAACACTCCTTTCTCGCTTATCCGCACCATCGGAAAGAAGCCGTTCGTCACCCCCCAATATTTCGACCAAGAAACATTGGACGACATCTATTCGCCCGTAAAACCTCCTCTAACTCCCCCAAAGGAGGAGGACCTCAATGATACGCTGTCCGCCTATTCTCCCCTTTTGGGAGAATCTGAGAGGGCCAAAAACATTGTCATCCTCATCGTCGAGAGCTTCGGACGCGAATATATCGGCGGTCTCAACCGACAGTTGGACGGAGGAACCTATAAAGGCTACACTCCTTTTATCGACAGCCTCTTAACAAAAAGTCTGACGTGGGAATATACTTTAGCCAATGGCCGTAAGAGTATTGATGGAATGCCCTCGGTGCTGAGCAGTATTCCGATGTTTGTGGAGCCGTTCTTTGTAACACCGGCAGCCACCAACGCATTGAGCGGCGTTGCCCGCGAACTGGCAAACGAGGGCTACCACACCGCCTTTTTCCACGGAGCAGAAAACGGCTCGATGGGCTTTCAGGCCTTTGCCCGTGCCACAGGATTCAAGGAATACTACGGACGGGACGAGTACAATCAGGACAAACGTTTCAACGGCGATAAGGACTTCGACGGCACATGGGCCATCTGGGACGAACCTTTTCTGCAATTCTATGCCAGGACAATGACGGACATGAAGGAGCCGTTCGCCACAGCCGTGTTTACCGCCTCGTCGCACCACCCCTTCGTCGTTCCCGAGGAATATGCCGACACATTCCCCAAGGGCGACAAGCCCATCCACCAGTGTATCGGCTACACCGACCATGCCTTGCGCCAATTCTTCGAGACGGCCGCCAAGCAACCTTGGTACGAGCGCACACTGTTCGTCCTCACAGCCGACCACACCAACCAATCGACCCACCCCGAGTACCAGACGGCACTGGGCAGTTTCAGTGTGCCCCTCATCCTGTTCGACCCATCAGGCTCCCTTCCCACGGGTATCCGGCCGGGCATTGCCCAACAGATTGACATCATGCCCACACTGCTCGGCCTTGTGAGGTACGACAAACCCTACGTGGCCTTCGGCAAAAACCTGCTGACAACTCCCACCGAAGAGACATGGGCCGTGAACTATCAGAACGACATCTACCAACTGTTCAAGGGCGACTATCTGATACAGTTCGACGGCCGGGAGACAAAGGCCGTTTACCGCTTCCGCAAAGACCCGCTCCTGCAACGCAACCTGTTGGACAAAGAGCCTCAGCCCGCGTTGGAACAGGAGCTGAAAGCCATCATTCAAAGCTATATGCAACGAATGAACGAAGACGGGTTGACAATCAAGAATCAAAAGAATTAAAAGCAAAGAATTAAAAGTTAGAAGTTGTGACCTACCACATTATACGTACACTATGGAAACTGATGTCGCTGCTCCCGATGGGGGTGCTACACTTCCTCAGCGACCTCATCTACATCCCCCTCTATTATGTGGCACGCTATCGCCGCAAAGTGGTACGAAAGAATCTCACCAACGCCTTTCCCGAAAAGACAGAAAAAGAAATCGTGCGCATTGAGAAAGATTTCTACTCCTCCTTCTGCGACTACGTGATGGAGACGGTAAAACTGATGAGCATGAGTTCCGATAAGATAAAGAAGCACTTACGCTTCGAAGGACTTGAGGAGGTAGAACGCCTGACCGTTCAAAAGGGGCGTTCGTGCGTGGTCTATATGGGACACACATTCAATTGGGAGTTTGTCACTTCACTGCCCCTCCACATCAAGGAATCTAAAATAAAATTCGGACAAATCTACCATCCGCTGGCCAATAAGGAGATGGATCGTCTCTTTTTGGAACTGCGCAATCAGTACGGAGCCGAAAGCATCAGCATGGCTCAGACCTTGCGACGTATCCTGCAGTTAAACAAAGAGAAGACCCCCTTCGTCATTGGCTTCATCGCCGATCAGGTTCCCACGTGGGAAGCCATCAATCATTGGCTGACCTTCTTCCATCAGGACACCCCCGTATTCACCGGAACGGAGAAAATCGCCCAACGGACGGGGAGCGCCGTTTTCTACATGAGCCTGCACCGCGAGAAGCGCGGACACTACGTGGCTACCTTCCACCCCATCTGCGAAGACGCCTCAAAAACGGAAGAAAACGAACTTACCAACAAATATTTCGCCCTGTTGGAGGAAAACATCAGGGAGGCCCCCCACCTGTGGTTGTGGGCGCACAAGCGCTGGAAACGCACCCGCCAAGGCTATGCCGAGAGGGAGGCCAGACGAGAAAGGGACAAACAACGATTGAGAGAAAAGAACAAGCAAAACGAAACCCATGTATAAAGTCATACTGATAAACGGCACGGGCGAGCAAGGAAAGTGGATGCTGCGCCAGACGGCCGGCCGAAAAGGTATCTCGAACTGCGGAAAATACCAGTTCTATATTAACGAACTGATTCCTGATGCCGACTTCGTGGTGGTGCGAGGTAAGTACATCAAGCAGCCCACCACGTTCCACGTCGCACCCGAAAACGTCGTACTGACAACCAGCGAACCCTATTCCGTACTGAGCTACCCCAAAGGCTATTGCAAGCAGTTCGGTCTGGTCTGTTCGTGCCAAGAAGAGTTGAAGCATCCCAACATCGTCTATACTCCGGCACTGCTCGCGTGGTTTGCCGGAGCCACGTTCGACAATCGCGGACAAGGAACAGCCACCATCGACTACGACCAGTTCAAGCAAATGGACACACCGAAGAAGACGAAGCTGCTCTCCGTCGTGACCAGTAACAAAGCCTTCACCCAGGGACACCAAGACCGTATCAACTTCGTGGAGAAACTGAAGGAACACTATGGCGACCGGTTGGATGTCTTCGGACGCGGATTCCGCAGCTTTGATGACAAATGGGATGTGCTGGCTCCCTACAAATATCACATTGCCATCGAAAATTCCCACAGCAACTATTATTGGACCGAAAAACTGTCAGATTGTTATCTGGCCGAGACATTTCCCATCTACTACGGCTGCAAGAATGTGTACGACTATTTCCCGCAGAACGCTTTGGCCACCATCGACATTTACGACGTGGAGAAAAGCATTGCCCTCATTGACCGCCTGATTGCCGACGAAGACCATTTCGCCAACCACCTGCCCCAACTGAAGCAGAGCAAAGAACTGGTGTTGGAGGACTACAACTTCTTCAACTACGTGGCTACCGTATTGGATAGGTTGAACCCCAACCTGCCCAAGCAGGACGTCACCCTGCTGCCGGCCAAAACCATGAGCGACTGGCACAACATCTACTTGAACCTTATCGGGCGAAACACATTCAAACTGAAGAATGCGATAAACTCGTTGTTTAAGGGGAAATCTTCCCTATACAAGTGAATCCAGCTCCGAGGGGCATATCCCACAGGCCTTGGGAGAAGGGCGAAAATCTGTCTAAGATAAAAGAAAATCTATCAGGTGTCCGAAGAAATTCTGTCAGTTGACAGCCGGAAAGCTATCAGCTGATAAAATTAGAGCGGACACCTGATAGATTTCTATGGGTGTCCGCTATATCTTTTTTCATCTGGATTTGTTTTATATTTCTCGCTGTCTATCAGACAACAAGCAGAGTTTATTCCCCTTGTCCGGTCATCCGGAAATAGCGGTCGATCACCATCAGTGAAAGCAAGTCCTCGCGTTCCTTATTCTTGAACTGCTCCACGTACTCGTGTGCATGGCGGATGATGGCCTCAGCCTCATCGGGATGGTCGGAATAGTACTGCGTACGTTCCAGCAGGTCAGAATAGTCGGGCTTTATCTCTATATAATGGTAGTCGGGCACCAGTGTTCCCTCCATGAACCAAGTCTCATACGTGGGGCGGGGCATCACGGCGATGCAGTTGCTCGACATCACCCACTTCAGGTTCGAAGCCACATCCACTCCCTCAAGCGCCAGAATGTAGCGGTACTTCAAATGCTCCTCCACCGACATTCCCGTTCCCTTCCACTCTGCCGGATTCACCGAGTGGGAAGCTGTATCGACCAGGTCGCACAGCGGATGTCCGAACCACTTCTCGAAGAAACGGATGCGTCCGGGCTTTCCGTTGGCATCGCCGCGAAAGATTATCTTATGCTCCTTTTCAGCAAAGGGGATGGGGTCGTTCACAAAGAAGAAATGGCGCACCTTGTTCAGTTTCAGCAGGATGGAATTGGCATTATCCCCCTCCACCGGACGGCTTTTCACTATCGTAGGAGCCGGCGGCACGGTGGTCACGTCACCCGGCTTCATCAGCCAACGGAACGTCTGCTTGAAGTAGCGGGTAAACTCATACGTATCGAAGAAATAGACACTTCCGCCCCGCTTGTTCTTCAGCGTATGTTGGCTGAGCGGAGTGGCCGACTCGGGCAGCGGAGTCACTTGCTGCAGTTTGCAGTAGTAGTCCACCCGCTGTTTCAGATACTCCCTTTCGCCGGACTTCTCCGCCCGACGGAGAGACCTCTTCAAGCGCCAGCGAAGCATACACTTGGGGCACAACAGCAACGAATAGGAGCTGATGTAGTACTTCAGTTTAGAGTTCTTTGCCATGGTGTCTCTGCTTGATGCCGTTCGGAGTCTCGATAATGCCGGTCTTGCGGGTGTTGCGGCGGATGGCCTTGTTCTTATCCATCGATTCCTTGGTCTTGTAGGGCCGTTTGTGGTCGAGGTGAAGTACGATAGCGGAGTAGCAGATTTGCTTCGATTTGATGCCAAGGTTGAAAAGCCGCTCGCCGAACTCGCGATCTTGCCCGCCGTAGTGCATCTCTTCGTTGTAGCCGTTGATGCGCATCATGTCGGCTCTCCAACCGGAAGCGTTGCAACCGTTCCAGGTGGCGCCACGTGGAGTAATGCGGTTCATCAGGCGGGTAAACGTGCGATTTTTCACCAACTTCGTGCATTTGAAGTTCATCTTCAGCCCTTGGCTCTTGAGCCATCCGAGGTCGAAAGCCCGCTCCGTGGCCACATCGTCCTGCTTCAGTGCCTTACTGATGTCCATCGGCAGCTTGAAGTAGCCGCCGGAAAGGAAATATCCCTCCTCGGCATACGCTTCGTGTGTGGCAATGAAGTCGCGACGCGGCACACAATCCTGATCGGTAAAGATAAGGTACTCACTCTCGGCTGCCAACAGAGCCTTGTTCAGTATGCGCGACTTCTCGAATCCCCTGTCCTCGTGCCACACGTGTTTGATGGGCAGTCTGTCGCGGAAGCTGTCAATCAGCTGGCGGGTGTCATCGCGCGAACCGTCGTCGGCAATCACTATCTCATCGGCCGGACGTGCCTGATAAAGGTAACCCCACAGGGTCTTTTCCAACCACGCCGGATTGTTGTAGGTCGAAATGACGACTCCGATTGTCTTTGGTTTGTTCATTATGGACGTATTAAAGATTTTTATGAAACTCCACCACGGCTTCGATGCCCTTGCGGAAGATGTCGAGGCGGAAATTCTCGTTGGGCGAATGGATGGCGTCGCTCTCGAGTCCGAATCCCATGAGGATGGTTTTCGTTCCGAGGATGCGTTCAAAGTCGGCAATGATGGGGATGCTTCCTCCACGACGCACGGCCAGCGGCTGTTTGCCAAAAGCCTTGGCGAAGCCCTTCTCGGCAGCCTGATAGGCCGGCAGGGAGATGGGACAAACGTAGCCCTGACCGCCATGCATCGGAGTTACTTTTACCTTCACCGAACGGGGAGCAATCCCTTGCAGATAGTCGGCCATCAGATGGCTGATTTTCTCATGGTCCTGGTTGGCCACGAGGCGGCACGAGATTTTGGCGTAAGCCTTGGAAGGGAGCACCGTTTTGCTTCCCTCGCCCGTGTAACCGCCCCAAATGCCGCAGATGTCAAAGGCGGGACGGCAACTGTTGCGCTCCAACGTGCTGTAGCCGGCCTCGCCTTGCAGTTCGTCCACCCCGATGGCGGCTTTGTAAGCCTCTTCGTCGAAGGGGATGTGGGCAATCATGTCGCGTTCGGCAGCGGGAACCTCTTCCACGTCGTCGTAGAAGTGGGGAACGGTGATTCGGCCCTCCTCGTTCACCACTTGGGCCATCATCTTACAAAGGGTGTTGATAGGATTGGCCACAGCCCCGCCGAAATGTCCCGAGTGAAGGTCGCGGTTAGGCCCCGTCACCTCCACTTCCCAATAGGCAAGACCGCGCAGACCGGTAGTAAGCGAAGGCAGGTCGGCTCCCAACATCGAGGTGTCGGAAACCAAAATGATGTCGGCCTTCAGCAACTCGCGATGTTTCTCAAGGAAAGCAGCCAGACTGGGCGACCCGATTTCCTCTTCACCCTCAAAGATGAACTTCACATTGTGTTTCATTTCGCCCTGTCGCACCAGGTATTCAAAGGCTTTCACTTGGACGAATCCCTGCCCCTTGTCATCGTCGGCACCACGGGCGTAAATGCGTCCGTCGCGTATCTCCGGCTCGAAGGGAGCACTGCTCCACAGCTCCAGCGGCTCAGCCGGCATCACGTCGTAGTGGGCATAGACCAACACCGTGGGGGCTTCGGGGTTCACCATATACTCGGCATAGACCAGCGGATTGCCGTCGGAAGGCATCAGTTCGGCCTTCTGTGCTCCGGCCTGTAACAACAGTTCACACCAGCGACGGGCGCAACGCTCCATGTCCTCCTTGTGTTGAGGGAGGGCACTGATGCTGGGGATGCGGATAAGGCTGAACAGTTCGTCGAGCATCCGCGCTTCATTTTCTTGGATATACTGTCTGATTTCCATCGTTGTATTATTTTATTCTTATTTCTTCTTCGGTATGCGGCGTGCCCATCCCTCTTCGTTGAAGTCCGGCTCCTCGCCGCGCAAGGGGCGGTCGTCGTGCTGGAAGAACTGTTTCCAGTCATCCTTCTTCTTAGGGCCGCGCGGAGCGGTGTAACCGCGCTCTTCCCGCGAGGGTTTGCGGCTCGCCGCCTCCTGTTGTTTCTTCTTCGATTTCTTCTGGAACTTTTCGAAGGGGTCGTTATCGATGAACTCATCCTGTCTGCGCCCTTCCGCCGGCTTTCTTTTCGCGGGTTTTGCGGCCTGCTGACGTGCTTCGCGGGCAGTTGTCCGCTTGGCTTTCCCTGTAGTCGGAGCGGGAGAGTCGCCCTCGTCGGCCACCTCCACCACCACTTTGCGACCGGCCACCTTCACACCCCGGTTCAGCGCCTTCACCACGCGGGCGGCGTCCTCCTCGGCCACATCGAAGAACGAAAAATTCTTCATCAGGTCAATGCGCCCAATCTGCGGCTTTCCCTGCACGTGACGGTTCACCAAATCGATGATTTGTGCGGCAAAGAAATTGTCCATCTTTCCCAGATTCAGGAACAGACGGGTGTAGCCCTCTTCGGCCTTGCGCCCGCTCTTTCCTCCCTGTCGCTTGCCCTTATCACCTTGAGCGCCCTCCTTGCGCGAGCGTTCGGCGGGCACCTCTATTTCGGGCATCTTACTATAGTAATCGATGAAACGACTCATCTCACGGCTCACAATACGCTTGACAAGGTCCTCCTTCTCCAGCCACTCGAGCTTACGCAGCACCTCGTGCATGAACGGAGCAATCATCTCTTCGTTCACCTGCACGCGTTCGATGTCGTCAATCCCCTTGTACAGCTGCTTTTCGCAAATCTGCTGTCCGGTGGGAATCTCGCCGCGCTGGAACTGTTTGCCGATGATGCGCTCGATGTCGCGCATCTTGCCCCGTTCGCGCACATGAATGATGGCGATGCTGGTGCCCGTCTTCCCCGCGCGGCCGGTGCGTCCGCTGCGGTGGGTGTAGCTCTCGGTGTCGTCGGGCAGGCCGTAGTTGATGACGTGTGTCAGGTCGTCCACATCCAATCCGCGAGCTGCCACGTCAGTAGCCACCAACAGTTGGATGCGGCGTTGGCGGAACTTCTGCATCGTCAGGTCGCGCTGCTGTTGTGACAATTCTCCGTGCAAGGCATCGGCATTGTAGCCGTCCTGTATCAGTTTGTCGGCAATCTCCTGTGTCTCCAACCGCGTACGGCAGAAGATGATGGCATATATTTTGGGGTTGTAGTCTGCAATACGCTTCAAGGCCAGATACTTGTCCTTGGCGTGAACGAGGTAATAGACGTGATTGACGTTCTTGCTTCCCTCGTTCTTCGTGCCAATGACAATCTCCTTGGCATCGTGCAGGTACTTTTTGCTGATGCGCGATATTTCGGGACTCATGGTAGCCGAGAAGAGCAGGGTATTCCGATTCTCGGGCACATCGGCAAGGATGGCATTGATGCTGTCAGTAAATCCCATGTTCAGCATTTCGTCTGCCTCGTCCATCACCACATTCTCGATGGTGGCCAGACTCACCACGCCGCGCTCCATCAGGTCAATCAGACGACCGGGAGTGGCCACGATGATATGTACTCCCCGTCGCAAGGAGCGTATCTGGCTCTCGATGGACGAGCCTCCATACACGGGCAGGACGTGCAATCCCTCCATGTATTTGGAATAGTCGTTCAGGTCGCCTGCAATCTGCAGGCACAGTTCACGCGTGGGACACAGAATGAGGGCCTGTGGCTCTACCCGTTCCACTTCAATCTTTTGCAACAAGGGCAAGCCGAAAGCGGCTGTTTTTCCCGTACCTGTTTGAGCCAATGCCACCACATCGTTACCATTGCCCAACAGATAGGGAATCACCTCTTCCTGCACGGGCATGGGGCTTTCATAGCCCAGTTCTTCTATCGCGCGGCGTATGGGTTCGCATACGCCCAATTCTTCAAATGTCTTCAAATTCTTCCTTTTCTTATTAACACATTACTTAATCTCTTCCCAACGGAACACGGCACCGTTCTTGCGGGCAGGGTCGGCTCCCTTGAAATCACAACTGTAAGGATTACCGTTCAACGGGTCTTTACCCACATAAAGGTGCTTGTTCATGGAAAGCAACATACATTCGTTCTGCAACAAATCCTGCCACATGAAGCGCTCGGCTTTGCTCTCGTCCTTAGTCAGACGTACATCTGACATCAGTCCCTGTCCGGCAATGAACACATAGCGGCCATCCACATTCTGCAACACCACTTGGCCCTGTCCCTTGTCAATGACACGGAACTGCGCTGCTGCCCCCTTGTCATTGGGGCGGCTGTCATAGAGATGTCCGTGACGGGTTGCCACCATGGGACGGTCAGTAGCCAAGTTCACCAAGCGTACAGTCTTTCCGAAGGGAATGTTACCACTGCGGTCGGCCTGATGCTCCTCTACAGTGAAATTGTCGAATTGCGCATAGCCTCCATTGCGTCCCTTGGTATTAAAGGCGAAGAGCGACATGCGCGAACCTTGGAAGGTGATGAGCTGGTAGCCCAGCAGAATGTCTTTACCAAGGGGCTGGAAGTCTGCACCGTCGAGCGAGTAGGCATAGTGGCCACGGTCGTTGTCGAAGTCGCCCTCGAAGCGGAGCCAGATGCGGCCATCCTTCAAACTGACAGGCATATCAATGGTATCGTTCTTGTGTTGGTCAAACCATCGCAAAGTGGTAACTTTTCCGTCCTTCACAATGCCCGCCCATGAACAGGGAACATTGATGTTACCCAATCCGGCCACATCGCCATCCTTCAGGTGGGCAGCGTTCAACTCTACGGTAGTGGTTGAAGTGGGGCCAATGACGCGCTGGGTCAGTGTGTTGCGTGCCCACATCAGTTGCGGTGCCGGCATGGTATTCAGGCGCAAAGCCCCTTTCTTCAGGCTCCACATCTTGTCATCGGGGTTATGGTTCCATTGCCAGACACGGCCAAGGGTACGCCCGTCGAAGTTTTCGTTACGCTCGTAGGGACCGTGCGGTTCCACGTTGGCTCCCGTATCAGGTTTCAGCCATGTGCGGGGCGAGCGTCCCGGGTTTCCTTCGAGTCCAAAATAAGGCCATCCGTCAATCCATGTAATGGGGCTGAGACCCACGGTACGGCCAATGCTGTGAAAGTCGAGCATCGACACTGCCCACCATTCGCCATTGGGCAGTTGCACCATGCCTCCCTGGTGGATGTTAGTGCAAGCTACGGCATTCTTGTCGGGCGGGGTTATCTGTATGGGGTCGCCGTCGTTGGGAATGCGTCCGCGAACTTGGGTCATGTGTCCGGGATGGTAGCCGTAAGTTTCGCTGGCACTCACCACACACACCTCGTAAGGGCCATGGATGTGCTTGGAGCGGGCGCAAGTCATCTTGCCGTTGGGAGCATAGTCTGCACTGAGGATGTAATACATGCCGTTCACCTTATATATATGGTGTCCTTCACCCACCACGTTGCCCTCTTCGATAATGACACGCTCAGTTCCTTCAATAGGGCCGCTCATGTCAGGCTTCAATTCGGTACACATCACGGTGCCGTAGCCATGGATGGCATAGATTTTGCCATCATCGTCGAACAGGACGCTCAAGTCATAGATGCGTCCCTCCATATTGTGATGTTTCCACGGACCGCGGATGTCCTGACTGGTAAAGCATTGCAATCCCTTACCGTTCACATTGGAGTAAAGGTAAAAAGTTCCGTTGTGATGACGGATACAGGGAGCCCAGATTCCTTGTCCGTAAATATCCTTGCCATCCTTCAGACTGAAAGCCGGGTCATCGAAGGTGTAACGGTCGAAGCAGTAGCTCACATTTTCCCAGTTGACCAAGTCCTTGGAGTGGAGAATGACGAGGCCGGGCACGGTGTGCATAGTCGTACCAGCCAAATAATAGTCGTCGCCCACGCGGATGATATCGGGGTCGGAGAACTCATCGTAGAACAGGGGATTGGTAAATGTACCGTTGCCGTTGTCGGCAGTCCAGGTTTTCGATTGTGCCAGTGCCGGAGCTGTAGTCGCCAGTGCCAGCACAGAGATCAAAAGGAAGTTTTTAAGTTTCATGATTTATTCAATGGGTTGTTATTATTTTCTCTTTTTTCTCTTTTCATTTCCTGTAGCATCTATAATCACTATAGCCACTATAATTAATTACTCTCATCCCTCTCCCGCAAACCGCTCCAGCGTATCCACAATGCGGTTTTCGTCGTCGGTAAGGGTAAGCAACAGGTTCTTGTATTTCCCCTTTTCCA
Organism: uncultured Bacteroides sp.; assembly: GCA_964503565.1. Classification (GTDB taxonomy): domain Bacteria; phylum Bacteroidota; class Bacteroidia; order Bacteroidales; family Bacteroidaceae; genus Phocaeicola_A. Next base: position 8,016 of record CAZDAN010000013.1, on the reverse strand, counting down.
CCAGATGTTCCAGCAGGCGGAAGATGGGCATCTCGTCTGTCCAATAATCAACCCCAAGGAATATCATGGGGCTGGCATAGCCGAAACTGAGGTAATGGTTCTGCACGGCCTCTTGAAAGATTTCCTGCAAAGTGCCCGCACTGCCGGGTGAGTAGATGAGTCCCCCTTTGGCAATGCTCAGCAGACCATCTTCGCGCAAAGCGTTCTCGAAATATTTGGCTATGTGGGTAGCAAAGGGAGTGGCCGGTTCATGGCCGTAGAGCCAGGTGGGCACACCCAGACTTATGTAATGCTCTTGCGGAAAATGGGCACGTACCTGAAAAGCGGTGTCCAACCATTCACGGTCGTTGAACGAAGGAGCCTTTTCAAGTATCCGCAATGCTTCGTCCACCTCCTCTTGTGTACGTTCGGCCATCCAAGCCCCCAAGTGGGTGGCCTCCATGGCGCCCGGTCCGCCACCGCTGACGAGCAGGAAATCCATTTCGGTGAGCCGCTTGCTGATACGCACTATCTGCCGATAGGCTTCATCGGTACGCAGCAATCCGTGTCCGCCCATGATGCCCACAATGCGTCGTTCATCGTAAGATTCCAACAAACGGTTCATGGCATGGGTGATGGCATGGTCGTGCAACGTACGGGCCAAGGTTTCACGCATGTCATCGGAGTGCTTGCCCTTCTTCAGATAGTGTTGGTAGACACGGTTGTCGTAGCTTTCTGCATAACTGTCCGTTCCGCCCATACGGTAGCCTTTGTAAAGGGTTTCAGGCGTGTAGAGTGTCTGACGATGCCGCCCGGCCAACTGTCGCTCCTGTGCCAGGGTGATGAAGGTCTCTATATCCTCCACCTCCTGATAGGGAGCCGGGGTCTTCGGGGCGGCCTTCACCTGTGGATGCCGCTGCTTGGCCTTTTCCCAAGCCGCCTTGCGTGCCTGATACTGCTCGTATTGCTTTTCCAGATAGTTGTCTGCCATCGGTTCACGTTTTTCGGAGCGAAGATACTGCAAACTTGTTGAATGGCAAAGGAAACGGCCATATTTTACAAGAAAACAGTGTTATTCGAGTAATCTGATGCGCTGTCGCAGGGGTGTGAAGGGAACTTTTTGTTATGCAGCAGTCTGAAATCAGTTTGCCTTGCTCTTTTTTCAGTTTGCCTTTAGTCTAAAGTTTAATCAGCAGTGCTAATCATATAATCAGCAGTGGTGATCATGTAATCAGCAGTGGTGATTATGTAATCAGCAGTGGTGATTAAACTTTTCTCTTTACACAAATCAACTAAATGAACGGGCAAATCACTTTTTCTGTGCAGCAAAATTGATTTACTGTTTAAGTTTCAGCAGAAATCTGTGAAAAGATAGTGGCTGAAAGCATATTTTTTCCTATCTTCGCAGCCAAACAACTGAAGCATACTACCATGAGAGTTCTCATTGTCAATACATCCGAACGTACCGGTGGCGCTGCCGTGGCAGCCAATCGGCTGACCGAAGCCCTTAACAACCACGGGGTGAAGGCCAAAATGCTGGTGCGCGACAAGCAGACCGACAGCATCACCACCATGTCGCTTCCCCCTTCGTGGCGGCTGCGGTGGAACTTCCTGTGGGAGCGGTTCGTCATCTGGTGGGCAAATGGTCTGCGCCGGAAGAACCTTTTCGCCGTTTCCATAGCCAACAGTGGCACCGACATCACCCGCCTGCCGGAGTTCCGCGAAGCAGACATCATCCACTTGCATTGGATAAACCAGGGGATGCTTTCGTTGAAGGGACTCCGCCGGATTTTAGCATCGGGCAAGCCGGTGGTATGGACCATGCACGACATGTGGCCCTGCACCGGCATCTGTCACCACGCCCGCGAGTGCAACGGGTTTCATGATGCGTGCGGACAGTGTTGGCTCCTCAGTTTCCCTAAAGATAAGGATCTTTCGCATAAAGTATTCTTAAAAAAGCTGCAGGTGTATAGTAAAGGAAAAATGCACTTGGTAGCCGTCAGCCGCTGGCTGCAACAACAGGTGCAACAAAGTGCTCTCACACGGGAATTGCCTTCATGCGTCATTCCAAACACGCTCCCCCTTCAGAAGTTTCACATAGTGGACAAGGCGGAAGCACGCCGACAATTGGGATTGCCAACAGACAAACACATCCTCTTGTTCGGTGCAGCACGCATCGACGACCCCCTTAAAGGTTTTCCCACGCTGCTGAAGGCCATCGGCCACCTGCTGAACAACAGACAATATAAGGAGGAAGACCTGCATCTGGCCTTTTTTGGGAAGATAAAATTCCCCGATGAAGCACTTCCCCACATTCCCATCGGATACACCGACTTGGGATGGGTGAACGACTCCGACACACTGTCGGCCATCTACTCGGCGGCCGACACCACGGTGTGTGCTTCGCTCTACGAAACCTTCGGGCAGACCCTCATCGAGGCACAGGCCTGCGGATGCCTGCCCGTCTCCTTTGGCAACAGCGGACAGGCCGACATCATCCGCCACCGCGAGAATGGTTATCTGGCACAAGCCTACTCCGTAGAGGACTTGGCCGCCGGCATCCACTGGGCCTTCACCGAAGGCAAGGAGCACATCTCGCCCGAAGCCATGCGCAGCGAAGTGGTGCACAAGTATGCCGGCGACGTGGTGGCCAACCAGTACATCCAACTCTACGAAAAACTAACATAACTATAACAACCATAGAAACTATAACTATAGGTACTATAGTCGCTATAGGAACTATATAAAACAAAGAAAAAATCCAATGAACGACATAACCTTCACCCTCATCACCGTCACCTACAACGCCGAACAGACGCTGGAGCGCACCCTGCGGAGCGTGGCCGGACAGACCTATCCGCACATCGAGCACATCCTCATCGACGGTGCGTCGAAGGACCACACATTGGAGGTGGCCCGCATCCACGGCCAGCACCTCGCCAAAGTGGTGAGCGAACCAGACCACGGCCTTTACGATGCCATGAACAAGGGCCTCCGCCTCGCCACGGGCGACTACGTCTGCTTTCTCAACGCCGGCGACAAACTGCATGGTGCGGACACCATAGAAAAAATAAGCCTCTCACTAACCCACTCCCAAAGGGAGGAGACGGTAGGTGCAACAGTCTCTGAACCCTCTCCCCTTAGGGGAGAGGGAGGGGGCTTTTCCCTTCCCGGCGTCCTCTACGGCCACACCGACATTGTAGATGACGACGGCCGCTACCTTGGTCCGCGCCGTCTCACCCCGCCCGAGCAGTTGACCTGGAAGAGTTTCAAACAGGGAATGCTTGTCTGCCACCAAGCCTTTTATGCCCGTCGCGACCTCTGCCCGGAGTACGACACGACCTTCCGCTTCTCGGCCGACTTCGACTGGTGCATCCGCGTGATGAAGCAAACCGACAGCCTTGTCCGCCTCCCCTTCTCCGTAGCCGATTATCTGCAAGAGGGAATGACCACGCGCAACCACCGTGCCTCGCTCATCGAACGCTTCCGCCTGATGTGCCGCCACTACGGCCTCTTCTCCACCATCGCCCACCACCTCTGGTTCGCCGTGAGAGCCATCATTAAATAACAACTATAGAAACTATAATCACTATAAATACTATAGTCACTATAAAAAAAAACAATAAAGCCCAATGGACAACGATTCCCCCCAAAAAGAATACCAGATTCTGAAACGGCAAAAACCTTGGCGAAGTGCCTACTACTACCAAAAGTCGGAGGTGCTCTACCAACTGACATACCAGTTCTGCCAGCGTTTCTTGCCCGCCCACGGAGACCGCACGGTTGACCAAATGAAACAAGCGGCACGAAGTGGCAAACAGAATATCATCGAGGGGACAGAAGACGGAAAAACTTCGACCGAAATGTACGTCAAGCTGCTCAACGTTGCTCGCAGCTCCATACAGGAACTGCGCGAAGATTACCGGGATTATCTGCTTTCGCGCAATCTCACCATCTGGACTCCTACACACAGCCGGTACGAAAGTATGCAGAATTTCTGCAAAAGCCACAACACAGTAGAGGATTATCAACCCTACTTCGACAAATGGACCGCAGAAGAGATGGCTAACACCGCCTTGACGTTGTGTTACATGACCGATGCCATGCTCAACCATATCCTCATTGCAATAGAAAAAGAGTTCGTGGAACAAGGTGGAATCAAAGAACGGATGCACGCCGCCCGCACTGGTTACCGAAAGGAACAGAATCGTCAACTGCAGGAATTAAAGCAAAAGAATACCCAACAAGAAATGAAAATAAACCAATTGGAAGCAGAAATAATCCGCCTCAAAACCTTGCTCGTCCGCCATGGAATAAACGATTCACAACTATAATAACCATAGAAACCATAGTAACTATAGTCACTATAGATACTATAGCCCCTATTAAAACTATAAAAAACTATACCAAAAAACTCTATAAAATGAAAAAACTACTAATTGCGGCAGCACTCCTTGTCTGCCACCTGCTCCCCGCCGGAGCACAGCGCACCGAAGTGTTGCTGGAGAAAGGGTGGAAATTCATCCACCAAGATGAAACGGAGGCCATGAAGGCTGAGTACAACGATGCCCAATGGGAAAACGTCACTGTGCCTCACGATTGGGCCATCTACGGACCTTTCGACCGCAAGCACGACCTTCAGAAGGTGGCCGTCACACAGAACGGTGAGAAGATTGCCACGTGGAAGACCGGCCGTTCGGGCGGATTGCCCTATACCGGCACCGGATGGTACCGTACCCGCTTCGACGTGCCGGGATTGGACAAAGAGAACCAGCGCGTCACCCTGCTCTTCGATGGTGCCATGAGCGAAGCCCATGTCTATGTAAATGGCAAAGAAGCCATCTTCTGGCCCTACGGCTACAACGCTTTCCATGTGGATGTGACAGATTTACTGAACGCTGATGGACAGGACAATCTGTTAGCCGTACGGTTGGAGAACCGCGAACAGTCGTCGCGCTGGTACCCCGGTGCCGGACTCTACCGCAACGTACACCTTATCACCACCAACCGCACACACATCCCCGTGTGGGGAACCCACGTCACCACTCCACATGTCGAAAAGGAGTTTGCCACCGTGCGCCTGCGCACCAACGTGAATACCGCGAAGGGCGAAGACCTGACCGTGAAGACCACTATATATAATAAGGTAAAGGAAAACGTGGCCGAAAAGACCACCACCCTGAAGGCCGGTAGCAATCTGGAGAAGATAGAACAAAACATGCTGGTGGAACATCCCGCCCTGTGGAGCCCCGAAAGCCCGGCACTCTACACCGCCGTGACCACCGTGAGCGTGGATGGCAAGGAGGTGGACAGTTACGAAACACGCTTCGGTTTCCGCACCGTAGAGGTGGTAGCCGAACGGGGATTCTACCTCAACGGCGAGCGTCGCAAGTTCCAGGGCGTGTGCAACCATCACGACCTTGGCCCCCTCGGAGCGGCCATCAATGAAAAGGCGTTGCGCCACCAACTGGAACTGCTGAAGGAGATGGGATGCGATGCCGTGCGCACCTCGCACAACATGCCGGCTCCGGAGCTGGTACGTCTGTGTGACGAGATGGGACTGATGATGATGGTGGAACCCTTTGATGAGTGGGACCGCGCCAAGTGTGCCAACGGATACCACCGCTACTTCAACGAATGGGCCGAGAAGGACATGCTGAACATGCTTCACAACTTCCGCAACAATGCCAGTGTGGTGATGTGGAGCATCGGCAACGAAGTGCCCACGCAGTGCAGCGCACAGGGTGCACAGGTGGCCGCCTTCTTGCAGAACATCTGCCACCGCGAAGATCCCACCCGCCCCGTCACGTGCGGTATGGACCAAGTGTCGTGCGTGCTGAAGAATGGTTTCGCCGCCGTGCTCGATGTGGTGGGACTCAACTACCGCACCTGGCGTTACCTCGAGGGTTACGAGAAACTTCCCCAAGGCGTGGTGTTGGGTAGCGAGACAGCTTCCACCGTCAGCTCACGCGGTGTCTATAAGTTGCCCGTGGGCTTGAAGCCTCAGGCCCTCTACGATGACAACCAGTGCAGCGGTTACGACGTGGAGTATTGCAGCTGGAGCAATGTGCCTGATGTGGATTTTGCCTTGGCCGACGACCATGAGTGGACCATGGGACAGTTCGTCTGGACCGGTTTCGACTACCTGGGCGAACCCTCGCCCTACGACACCGATGCGTGGCCCAATCACAGCTCGATGTTCGGCATCATCGACCTGGCCAGCATTCCTAAAGACCGCTACTACCTCTACAAGAGCGTCTGGAACAAGAACGAACACACCCTGCACATCCTGCCCCATTGGAACTGGGACGGCCACGAGGGCGACACCGTGCCGGTATTTGTCTATACCGACTATCCCGAAGCCGAACTCTTCATCAACGGCAAGAGCTATGGCCGCCAGCGCAAGGTGACCGACGCCCCTATTGCCAAAGGAAAGATTTACGACCCCGAGGTGCTGAAGCGTTACCGCCTGATGTGGATGGATGCCATCTATCAGCCGGGCGAGGTGAAGGTGGTGGCCTACGACAAGCAGGGTCAAAAAGCCGCCGAAAAGGTGTTGCGCACAGCCGGCAAGCCTCATCACTTGGAACTTGTCACCCGCCACAACACCCTGAAGGCCGATGGTAAAGACTTGGCCTACGTCACCGTACGCGTGGTGGACAAGGATGGCAACCTCTGCCCCGTGGACAGCCGCGAAGTGAAGTTCAGCGTCAAGGGTGCAGGCTCTTTCCGTGCCACGGCCAACGGCGATGCCACCAACCTGCAACAGTTCCACTTGCCCCGCATGAAGGCTTTCAGCGGACAACTGACGGCCATTGTACAAGCCGGAGAAACGGCTGGTAACATCATCCTTACAGCCTCAGCTAAAGGGGTGAAAAGCGGGAAGATAACCATCAAGGCAGAGTGAAAAGATTAAAAAAGCAGGCAAAAGTTTGCGCGTCTCATTTTTAAGCCTTACCTTTGCCGAAGAATATGACGAGAAGGGGTTCCGGCACGAACAAATGCCGGGATTCTTTTTTGTTATGTCCTAAGCGCCCGACATGAAGTATCTGTGCGGGCAAAGGATTACCTTAAATTGTATAATAATTAAAAAAATAGGAGGAAAAGAAATGGCTTATATGTCAGAAGAAGGCTACAACAAACTGGTGGCCGAACTAAGAGAAATGGAAACCGTACAGCGTCCCGAAATCTCGCGTCAGATTGCCGAGGCACGCGACAAGGGCGACTTGTCTGAGAACTCAGAGTACGATGCCGCCAAAGAGGCACAAGGCATGTTGGAGTTGAAAATCAACAACCTGAAGGCTATCATCAGCGAAGCAAAGATTATCGACACCTCGAAGCTGGACACCAGCACCGTGCAGATTCTCTCCAAAGTGGAGATGAAGAACGTGAAGAATGGCATGAAGATGGTCTATACCATCGTGTCGGAAAGCGAAGCCAACCTGAAGGAGGGCAAGATTTCCGTGAACACCCCCATCGCACAGGGTCTGTTGGGCAAGAAGGTGGGCGACGTGGCCGAAATCACCATCCCTCAAGGAAAGATTACATTGGAAATCGTCAGCATCTCATTCTAACTATGGCAACCATATTCAGCAGAATCGTAGCCGGCGAAATTCCCAGCTACAAAGTGGCAGAGAACGAGCGCTTCTATGCCTTCCTCGACATCAATCCCGTACAAAAAGGGCACACTTTGGTCATCCCCAAACGTGAAGTGGACTACATCTTCGACCTCGAGGACGAAGAGCTGGCCGCCATGCACCTCTTTGCCAAGCAGGTAGCCGCCGCCATCCGCCGCGCTTTCCAGTGCAAGAAGGTAGGCGTAGCCGTCATGGGCATGGAAGTTCCCCACGCTCACATCCATCTTATCCCTATCAATCAGGAAAAGGATATGATTTTCACCAACCCCAAGCAGCAGCTCACTCCCGAAGAGTTTGCCTCCGTAGCCGAGGCTATTGCCAAGGAAATGAAATAATAGCAAATTTATATAAAGATTTAGGCACGGATTACGCGGATTACACGGATAAATAAAAGAAGAAA
>CAZDAN010000012.1:0-20541 GCA_964503565.1 uncultured Bacteroides sp. | reverse complement strand
GGGCAGATGACCGCGGATATCTTTCGTTTTAGGCCTGAACGAGAAAAACCAGCGACTCTCCGTCAACTTCGCGTACTCCGTGGGCTATCCCCTCCGACTTTTGGGGGAGTCGGGAGGCTGCTCCTAACTAAATGAATTTCTCACGCTTCTGCAAATTGAGCAAAGCCAACAGAGTGAGAACCAAGGCGCCGATGCCAAGGAAAAGGCGGTTCTTCATGACTGTACTTTGCCAAATGACGGGATGGATGCTGTCGGGCAACCGGTATGGATTGAGAGAGACATCCCACATGGTGTCGCGAAAGAATGAGTCGCGCAGGAAGATGATGGCTATGCCTAAGATGATAATTATCAATGCGGTGGCATTTCCATTACGAGTGAGTGTGGAAAGATAGAATGCCAATCCGCCCATGAACAGTACTGGAAACATCAGCCGGATGGCCATGCCTATGGGACTGATGGGATAGACCAAGAAATAGGCCGCCAACGAATAGATGACCAAAACGGCAAATACAAGTATGTAGATGAGTATCAAGCGGGAGAGCCAGACCTTGAACATATAGCCGGGAATGCCGAAGAGTATCTCCAGAATGCGATTGTCCGCATCGTTCTGTATTCCGAACGTGGCGGGATAGAACACCAACAACAATGAGGGGAAAAACAGATGGGAGTACATCATTTCATCGGTAGGCAACTCGCCCCGCCACAAACTGCTGCATACAAAATAGGCGAACAAGAGGAAACTGGTGAGAAGAAACCAAAGAAAACGTCCGCCGAAGATAATCTTCAGATTAAACGATGAGATGGTGAATAGTGGATTCATTTTTATGAATTTATGAGTTATGAATTATTTTTTAGTACAAACAAGCTATCAGCCAGGAGTGACAAGCTACGAGCTACAAGTGAACCATGCGGCACTAAACTCGTCATTTGCAGCTTGTAGCTCATCGCCTGACAGTTCCTCTACATTTCCTTGAGCAAGCAGAGGTAGGCATCTTCCAAATTCGCTTCGACGCGCATGGCATCAGCATACGGTGGCTTTTCCACTGATATGTAACGCACACGCACACGCTCGGCTTCCATCATATTGTTCACAATCAGACGGCTATCGAGTTGGGAGAGTTCGTCGGTGGTGACGGTGAATGTCCACACCTTGTCTTCGGCCATTCGAATCATATCCATGGGTTCACCAAAGTACTTCAGACGACCACGATTGATAACAACCACCTGGTTACATGAGCTGGCAATGTCTTCGATGATGTGGGTTGAGAATATGACGATACGCTCGCGACTGAGTTCTACCAAGAGGTTGCGGAAGCGGATGCGCTCGCGGGGGTCGAGACCTGCAGTAGGCTCGTCCACAACCAAGATACGGGGCAAATGAAGCAAGATGAGGGCAATGCCGATACGTTGTTTCATACCTCCGGAGAAGGAACCTATCTTGCTATTCCGACGCTCGTACATGTGTACGGACTTGAGCACATATTCCAGTCGTTCACGACGAACCGTGCCATTGGTGATTCCTTTCAAAATGGCTTGATAGTCGAGGAAGTCCCAAGCGCTCATATTTTCGTACATACCAAACTCCTGTGGGAGGAATCCGATAAGACTTTGTAACTCCTCGCGATACTCAAGTGTATTCATCCCATTGATGCGGATGGTTCCATAGCTTTGGTCGAGAATACCTGTAATGATACGCATCATAGTGGATTTTCCTGCACCATTGGGTCCCAAAAGTCCGAACATACCGGTCTTGATTTCAAACGACACACCACGCAAAGCCTTGAAAGGTGTACGGCGACGCCCAATGATGGGAATACTTTTGACCAAAATGAACCATGTACGACGAAGCTCGGCAAAACGGCCTGTCAAACGCTCGACATTTACCTTGTTATCATAGAGATAATCTGATGTGAGACTGATGGCAATACCTAAAGCCCACAACACAGCCATCACGATTACTCCGGAAGTACCCACTCCTCGCCAATGAAGGAACCACAAGGTGAGCACCGGAATAGTGAAGTATATTACACGATGGATAATACGCAATGCTTTCTTTTGGTCGGGTATGCGATAGCCAATATAGCTTTTTACCATATTCCAGATGTGATACAATCCGGCAGAAACCGAGAATGTCATGACCAAAATCCAGAAAGTACTCTCAAGATACCATGCAGCCATATAAGCAAAGAAAGCGAACACGGCCACCTGCCATAGGATAGGAAGAAAATCGCCCAACTGATGGAACTGGCGGTCAAGCCCCAAACGGCGACGTATCTTCAAACCGCTTATCCACTGACGTTGGAAAAGAGGAACACGGTCGTATATTTTCACCAAATTGCGTACTTCAATGGTGATGGGCTCATCTTCCTTGATGACATGGATATTGGCCAATCGGATGGATGACATGATGAAATAGGTACATCCGGGTATAAGGCATACGAGCACCATCAGGTAGAGCAATTGGATGAAGATTCCATCCACCTGCGTGTAGATATAGAATAAGCCGAATGCAAAGATGACTGCATGAAGCAAATGCAAAGGACGGCTGAGAGCACGATACCAACGGAGGATGTTTTCCAACGAAAGGTAAACGGTGGGAATCATTACCAATGTCAACAATGCCGAGAACGAAAGTCCACCAATGACCGTAACGGCAAACGGAGCTCCTATAGCACCGGCATAATCCGTATCTCCCATCGCCATGGGAAGCATGGCAATGACGGTGGTAATAGTAGTGATAAGAATCGGGCGCAAACGTGAAAAACCACTGGTAATGAGAGCACGATGACGCCCATATCCGCGCTTACGCAAGATGTTGGCATAATCGATGAGGATGATACCATTGTTGACCACCACTCCCAATAGAATGAGAAAACCGGTGAGCGTATTGGCATTCTGAAGAGTTCCCCCCGTGATAAGCAACCCCAACAAAGAACCAATGGCTGCCAATGGAATGGTGAACAACAACACGAAGGGGGTGCTCACAGACTCAAATACCGAAGCCAATATCATGTATATCAGAATGAGTGATGCAATGATAAGGAACTTGAACTCGGTCATGGATTCATTGGTGCGATCAACCTGAATGGCAATACCGCTGGGAAGATTGTAACCGGCAATCAATTGGTCAATTTCATCGCGATACCCCTCAAGTACGTCCTTCGGAAGATTCTCACTTTGGTCGATGGTGTATGTAATGGTTATTTCGCGATCGCGGTTTACACGATTGATGCGGGAAATGTCGCGGGTGTATTTGATGGAAGCCAGCGAAGAAAGTTCGTGCAATCCGCCATTGGCATCCTCAATCATTACTTTACGCAAATCATCCACAGTTTTTGGAGTATTCTGCAACTTTTCTTCTTGTTCTTCAGTAAGGTCTTCCTTAATGACGATTTCGTATTCATCGGTTCCTAATTTCAAGTTTGTACCTGTACTGAGTTCACGTCCGAGCGAACCGAGAGCCGAAGTAATGTTTTGACGAGAAATGTCGTGAGAAGCCAGCATCACGGGGTCGAATGTCAGATGAATCTCACGACGCCTTCCGGGATTGGTAGCCCACGTAGAGGCAATGAAATCCATTTCGCCCAAATAATAACGGATGTCATCGGCAATGATATCCATCATGTCAAAATCAGAACCTTTGATAACGATGCGTTCGCTACCATCCCCTACTCCCAAAACATCCATAAAGCCGGACATAGCCGATGCAGCACCACTTTGAGTTGCAGCTGCTGCACCCGCCGTGATACGGGTATAGATATTGGGCAAACGCATACGATGGTTCAAGTCTGATATAATTTCAGAAATATCGCGTCCTCCATTTTCAAAATAGTCCTCCTTCAAGGTCATTGTAATGGAAGATTCTTCTTCTGCTATACGACTGATGATGTCCTGTTTCTCGGGGAAACTATCCAACTTGGATTCAAGCAGAGATACTATTTTCTCAGAATACTCCAACGTACTACTGGGAGGCATCGTAATGGTCATTGTCACCCGATCACTGTTCACCGTACGTCCTGCTTCGGGATTTTGTGAAAGAGCAATCATCAGTGTGCCGACAAGTACAACCACACATCCTACAATGGTAGCAGCCGGATTACGCAAACAAGTCTTCAACAATACCGCATATATTTGTATGGGGCGTTCGTTGATAGAAAATTTCTCGTGGAAAACACTCTTTCCCAACCCTCTTTTCAACATCACGTATGTAGTCATAGGGATAAAGAGTAAAGCTACAATCAACGAGAAAAGCAACGTAGAAATGATGGAAACACCGATATGTTCACCAATAAGTTTAATATAGACTTCGTCGGAAAACAAGAAAGGCAGAAATACAGTGACAGTAGTAAGGGTTGCTGCAAAAATAGATTTCCAGACTTCACGTGTACCTTGAATAACCGCCTCTTCAGGACTTTTACCCAAAGAAGATAGTCGATAGATGTTCTCCAACACTACAATACTATTATCCAACAACATACCCACAGCAAGTGCCAAACCTATAAGCGTAAGGCTATTGATGGTTATATCAAAGGCATAGAACAGATTGAATGCAGCCAATATGGATATAGGAATCGATAAGGTAATGAATGTGACCAACCGAATATTATGCAAAAAGAACCACAATATAACAACAGCCAATAATCCTCCACTAAGGCCCAGCTCCACAACTTGATTGATATTATCCTCTATTGTGTCGGCAGAATTGGATTGAATGACCATCTCGATATCCTGTGGCATAAACTCCTTATTCAGTTGGTCAATACGCAACTTTGCACGATTTGACAATTCCAACAAATTGGCTTGAGCATCATTAACCAATGTCACCGATATCGCTTCCTTACCATTGACACGGCTCAATGTGGTTTCGTCCTTCAAATCAAAGAAAATGGTGGCAATGTCCTTTAAATATACAGGGCCAGAAGCAACTATTACATTTTCAATCTCGGAGATGTGGTCGTAATTGGCATCCAAATGGACATAATAACGCAAATCCGGCTCGTTGACATATCCCAAAAATGTACGCTCTTGGTTATATTGCGACAACATTTGGCTAATACGCGAAGGAGTAATATTCAATGCAGTCAGTGCCGCTTCATTTACCCGTATTTCAATGGCTTTCTCCCGACCACCATAGACATTCACTGCAGCCACACCATCAATATTTTCCAACTGAGGTTTCAACTCCTTGTCAACCAAGCTACGCAAACGATCCACTCCACCAGTACCACGTACCTGAATAGTCATGAAATTGTTGTTCACTCCCGTTACATTGGCTTTCTCCACAGAAACCGTAAAACCGTCTGGCAAAGAAGGTACCAGGTTGTTCACCCTCTCCTGTAATTTCAGAATGACATACTTCAAGTTCATTCCCTTGTTGAAATCTACACGCAGACGTCCACTCCGATTTCCGGCTTCAGACTCAATACGCTCAACCCCTTCAATAGTGCTTACCACACCTTCCAATGGAACAATAACTTGAGATTCCATATAAGCAGGGTTCACATCCTGACGGGATGAAACCTGAATATACAACATTGGCAATTCTGCATTAGGAAGCATCTCTACCTTCAAATGTTTATAGGAAACATATCCAAGCATGGACACTGCTATAAACAACATGCAGATTGTTATCTTTCTCTTTATGATAAAACTCATATACAATTTCTAAATTAAAGAGTTAATGATTAAGGAATTAAATATTTATTTACTAATTCTTTCATTGATTTTACTCTTCATTTGTTCCATTAAGAAATACACACAGGGGATAACTACCAGACTGAGCACTGTTGAAGTAGTCAATCCACCAATGACGGCAATGGCCATAGGTGCACGCAAAGAGGCTCCATCACCAAATGCGACAGCCATAGGAAGCAATGACAAAATGGTGGTAAGACTGGTCATCAAGATAGGGCGTATACGTTGGCCTGCAGCAACAATAATGGCATCACTTAAATTTTCATAATTCTCCTTTATTTGATTGATACGATCCACCAAGATAATGGAGTTGTTCACAGCAATACCACTCAACATGATGATACCGATAACACCCATTATATTGATGGTAGTTCCTGTAATAAAGAACAACCAAATAGCACCAACCAAAGCCAAAGGAATGGTCAACAAAATGGTGAACGGATGCAACAATGACTCAAATTGCGAAGCCATTACCATATATACCAATACGACAGAAAGAACCAATGCCAAAATCAATCCTCCCATAGATTCTTGACGTTTTTCTTCTTCACCCGTAACTGTGATGGAATAGTTGGCCGGTAAATCAAAGTCTTTCAATGCTTCGTTGATAATAGTTGCCATTTCACTTAAAGAGCGTCCCTCTTCAAGATTAGCCGTCACCTTGGCTATACGGTTCTGGTTACGGCGATAAATCTCCTTAGGAGCCACATCCTGACGAATATCCACCAATTCAGACAAACGGAACTTTTGTTCACCACTGGTTATAATCATTTGGTCCAATTGAGCCAAAGTTATCTCGGGTACCTGTATCATGATATTGCGCATTTCACCTTTATAATCCATTTGGCCGGCATTGATACCAGAGAGTTGTTGCTGAATTTGCGAAATAATGGTACTGACATTCAAGTTGTTCATACTTGCCACAGAACGGTTCACTGTCAAAATCATTTCCGGTGCACCATCTTCAATCGTATTAGTAACATTGAACAATCCCTTTATCTGTTCCACACGTTCTTTGACTTCACCTGCAATCCGGCTGATTTCATCCAGTTCCTCTCCTTTCACCTCTATCACAACAGGCGCATCCTCGGTTCCCATCAATGAACCTAATGAGTTGTCTTCTTGCAAAAATGAAAGTTCCAATCCTTCAATACCTTGAGTATGGATATATAATTGCTCAATCAATGCTTCGGGAGTATATCGGGAATCAGAAGAAAGATTCACTTTCATGTGAGCCGTATTCTCTCCATCAAAGATGTCGCCTCCTGTACTTCCACCAGGACCTATGTGACTATACACAGTACACAGCGAATCTTGAGTAAGTTCAAATATAAGGTCTTCAATACCTGCAACGGTGGAAGAAGTACGTTCAAGCCGTGTACCCTCGTTCATTTTTATTTTAATATTAAACGAGTGTCCTTCTGCTTTAGGCATAAACTCAGCTCCAATAAAGGGTATCAACATATATGAAGCTATCACCATCAAAACAGAAGCAAATACAACAATCCAGCGCTTTTCTAAGATTTTTTCAAGTATGCCCGCATACGTAGTTATCAGTTTTCCTTCTGAAACAGAATTATTCTGTTTATTTACCTCTCCTTTTTCTTTTCCTTTGTTTCGGAAAACACGTTCGTACAATGTAGGAATAACCAAGATAGCTACAAAGAGAGAAGAAAGTAAAGAGAATGTTACTGTCCATGCCTGATCCTTAAACAATTCTCCCGAAGCCCCTTGCAAATAAACAATGGGCAGAAAAACCACAATAGTTGTCAGTGTAGAAGCTATGACGGCACTGCCCACTTCACTACTACCCTGAATGACTGCATCCTTCACCGACAAACCATTCTCTTGGTTTCGGAATATACTTTCAATCACTACGATGGCATTATCCACCAACATACCTGCACCTAATGCCAAACCACCTAAAGTCATTATATTCAATGTCAATCCACCAAAGAACATCAGATTGAATGTTGCAATGATAGAAATAGGAATAGCCAATGAAATAATCAATGTAACCTTAAAGCGGCGTAAGAAAAGATAAAGCACTATGACTGCCAAAAAAATACCAAGTACAGCACTATCCTTCACCTCTCCTATTGAATCATTGATGAAAGTTCCTTGATTACTTATCACATCAAACTGATAACCTGGAAGCGCTTTCTTTATGACATCCAATCGTTCCGATATACCAGAAACAGCATGTACTGTATTAAAACGCATTTCTTTATATACAGCCAAACCAATACAACGATGTCCATTGATGCGTACTATATTATCTGGAGCTTCATTTTCAAAGTATATATCAGCCACATCCTTCATATAAATAGGAGCTTTGCTAATTGCGGCAAATTCAGGATTGACTGTTACAGTTCCACTACTTGCTTCCGTTTCTTTATATCCAATAATGATGTTTCCGAAATCTTCTTCAGAATCAAGCATATTCACACCACTGACAATATATTGCGTCCCCATTTCTGTTACGCGTCCTCCACTAATACGTTGGTTCTCTTCCTGTATTTTAGAGGAAAGAGTATTGACACTCAAACCATACGCATCAAGCTTATAAGGATCTGTCTTGATGACAAGATTACTCACCTCATCGCCTGAAAGAACCACATCTGCAACTCCTTCTATACGTACTAATTCGCCACGCACGTATGAATCTGCCACTTTACGCAGTTCTGCCATATCGGTAATGGTTGTATGACTCATACCTATCAACATGATAGGATCTGTATTCGGATCGTTTTGGGTAATTTGTAATTCGCTGATAGCATCATTCTGAACAAAGCCATTCATAGCCTTTTGCAAATCCAAAAACGCTTCGTCCATATCTTTGTTCCAAGCATATTCAACCGTCATTTGGGCACTACCTGCTCTGATGATAGACGAAACTCCCACAACATCTTGCTGACGAATGGCCATAGCTTCCATGCGCTCCACAAATTGTTTTTCAATCTCTTCAGGCGGTCTTTCACCTGCATTGATCTCCACAAATAACTTGGGATTATTTAAATCGGGCAACAAGTCCACACTTAACTTGTCGTATGATATTTTGCCTAACAATCCGATAGCCAACACTACCATAAGGATAGTAATCGGATTATTAACAGCCAATGTTATCAGTTTTTTCATAATTACTCAATATAACATGAATGTATCAATCTGCAAAAATCAGTTTAACACCACGAAGTGTTAAAGTATTAGTTTCATCATTTCTGAATCTTCACCTTGCTTCCATCGCGAAGGGTTTCGTATCCTCTCGTTACTAACATGTCCTGCAATCCCAGACCTTCTAATACCTCAATATTATCCTGATCTTCCAAACCTGTACGGATATTTCTTGAACGTGCCACACCACGTTCTACGATAAATACCGATTTTCTTCCACGATTATTCATCACAATTTCCTTAGGTATAACAATGGTATTTTCAGCTTCATCCACTACGATGTCAGCTTTCACAAACATACCCGGTCGTAATTTCAAATCTTTGTTGTCGATAAGCAATTTACCCTTGAATGTGCGTGTTTCGGGACTGATAGCCGGCGAAAGTTCACTAATCACTCCTTCAATGGTATCCTGAGGTAATGTATAATGAGTTATAGCCACTTCTTGTCCGGTTTCCACTTCACCAATAGCACTTTCCGGAAGATTGATTTCCATAATCATTTTATTATAACTCATAATGGACACAATGCTCGACCCTGAAGCCAATTGCACATCTTTTGTATAATGGGGCAAATTGACAATAATACCGGTAAAAGGAGCTTTAATACTCATTTTATTCAGATTTATCAAAGCATTTTCATAGCTATACTTGGCATTTGTTATGGTCACTTCGGCATTACGCACTTCACTTTGTGTAACTCCACCCTTTTCATAAAGTGCCCGTTTCTTTATTTCATCCTGTTCAGCAATTTCCAATGAAAGTTTCTTTGATTCTATTGCAATGTCATTTTCATACGACTTGTTTGTCAACTTCACTATAGTTTCACCAACCAACACCTTATCTCCCAACTTGTATGGTTTGTTGGTTCGTGGATTGATTTGCAAATGATATTCTCCTGCCATTTCAGAAGTTAATTCTACTTCTGCATTTGCCATGGCAGTACCACTTGTGGTATTGTATTTCTTAATAAAATTTGATTGTACTTCTGTTACTGATACAGGTGATGCCAACTCTACCGTACTACCGGCTTGTTCGTTTCCACATGCTGTCATCAGCATGGAAGCAAAAAATATTGCGGGAAGGATATTATTTTGTTTCATTGTGATATATGATTAAATTTCTAATTCTGATTTATTTATTTTCTCACACACTTCTCTCTTTATTTTTCCTCTTCAGGAATTACACTCATCGGAACAATAGGTTTGTTGTTCTCAAAATCATATAGAGATATAATTTTCAGATTCAACAACTCCAATTTATAGTTAATGACCGTTGAAACATACGACATTTTTTGATTGGAAAGTTGTGTCTGGAATTGATTCATTTCCATACCTGTCAATTCCCCATTACGATATCTTTCCGCATTCAGATCATAAGTCAACTGAGCGTTCTTCACACTTTGTTCGGCAATGGTTATCTGTGTTTCCAAGTTTTTCAAGCTACGACAACTTCGACGAACTGCTATTTCGATACTTTTTCTTTCCTCATCAGTCTGTAAGTCAAATATTTTAGTAGCCAATTCTTGAGCTTTGATACGTGCTCTTCTCTCACCCCAATCAAAAATAGGTACACTCAAGGTCAATGATACTCGTGGATTATTTGTCGGATGATCATAGATTTTTTGAAAATCTTCATTGTCCCCCATAATACCTAATGACAAAGACAAGTTTCCATCCAAACTGTTCATTTCCTTGATTTGTTTCATTTGGATATCCAGTTCAGTGCGTGAAATTTCACGTTGTCTCAGTTCCAATCGCGAACCTAAGGCACTATGTATAGCAGTCAACATATCTACCTTTACAGGTTGTACACTGATTTCCGTAGTAATATCTACATCTTGATCAATGTCAATGCCCAAGATTTGTTTCAAATCATCTTTTGCATTCTCCAATGACACTCTACGGTTATCTACTGTTGAAGCTGCCGTGGCCAAATTCAATTCTGCTTGATAAAGTTCATCACGGGCAGACAAATCCGCTTCAACTTTATTCTTTATGATTTCAAAGTTCTGTTGTGCATCCTTCAACTCCGCTTCACTGATACTCAGGTTATTTTTTGCGGTATATACATTATAGAAAGAAGAAGTAATGGTACTTTCAAGACTTAAACGACGCAAAGCATAATTGATGAGTGCGTTTTCATAATCCAACTCAATGCTCCTCAAATCCGTTTTAGTACGATTATAGGTAAACAACGGTTGATTGATACTCAAATAGAGGTCATTACTGAAAGCCTTGTTTTCATTGGATGTCTCACTGGTACTGATATTACTTTGCCAACCAAACTTATTGTTCAGCGATACAGTGGCATCTGTCCAAATAATCGGTTGTGTAATACTAAATGTACCATTGGATGAGAATGACTCATTTGTGTACCATTGCGAGAATCGACTATCGAATGAACGACTATTGCTATAGCTGAACGGATTCAGCGTAAGTGCAAACTTCGATTTCAATGAAGCCCGTTGTGCTTCCAAGCTCAACTTATAGCGCTCCAGATTTATCAGAGCTTCCTGCAATTCCGGGCTATGATCCACACTATATTCCAAAGCCTCTTCAAGCGTCAGATTCATACAGACAAGTGTGTCTGTAGATTGTGCACGAACTCCCGCACTGCAACACAATATCGCTATTGCATACGTTACTTTTTTGAATGGTTGTAGCATATATCAATTGAGTTTTATAATATTTTTTAATTTTATTTATTTGTTTCTAATTTTTTTTACCAATTTCACAGCATCAGCAGCTATCATGTTCAATTCGCTTTCATCTGTCAAGCGTACAACCAGTGTATCGCCTGTCAAGCCATACGTGTCTATCAGATTCCATCCGTCGTCTATCCTACGCATGTTCAATTCTGCCTTTTCTTCATATCCGTCAGTTTCCGAGGTGATAATGAAATTGTAGGAATACTTCTTGCGTCCCCATCGGTTTTCACGTCTTAACTGTTCAGGACGACGCGTATGGTAATACAATTCATATCTTCCGGCGTTAGGTACAGGAATTTTCCATTGAGCATATTGATTTCCTTTTCCCGAACGGATAAGCACTGCTGAACGGATAGAACGTCCATAGTAATTCTGGTCTGTGGTTGATGTCCATCTAGCAGGTGTCTGCCATTCGTTCACTCCCACATACTTGAATTCTTCTTCTTCACTACTCTTGTTTATCCATTCACCTAAATATCCTGATGGAGGCGGTGTGGACAAAGTGAACAGCTCTGCATCTTCATTGTCAACAACAATTTCTTCCTTGTCTTTCATGAAATCTTCTGACAGGGTATATTCTCCTTCCTCTGTCAATATGTACACCTCTTCCACACGCTGGTTGCGGGCATTGACCAATACTGGCAGATTCTTAGAAAAGAGTGTGTTAATGATGAATGTTCCTGGGTTCTCTTCCCAATGTGTCACAATACGTTTGGTTTCGTGAGGTTTGAAATCAACAATCCACTCTACCGGTTTTTCTTCACCATCAAATATCTGGTAATCATTACTTCCACCTTGTGACCAGAATTGCAATCTCATATTGATACTTCCTGGTTGGTCAGAAAGATTAGATATGATGATTTCTGCCTGATAGATTTCCATTATTTCGGTTTGTACCTTAGTCACACTTGGATTACCAATCATAAATTCAGTCAATTCCGTCGGATGATTCCATGCCTCCAATTGACTTCTGAAATTGGTGTTACTAATCAAACCCAACGTGTCAAGCAAAGCCTCAAATGACAAGTTGCGGAAAGCATTGCTCTTAATGTGTGCAAACAAAGTATCTTGAAAAGCCTGTACACCTAATTTCCGCTCGGCATCGAGGAAAAGTTTCTTACCTTGTAGTTTTATCAGGTTATTCAACAAATTGCGATGCTCTGCCAGGTTTTGTATCTCTTTGAATGAGTATTTTTGCATCAATATCAGCGATTTTTCATCGTTACTCAATCCATTTACATTCCGCATCCAATTATTGCCTTGCTCATTACCTTGCAATAACAACTCTATCATTCGGTTGGCAACCGGCCATTCGGTTGAATAGATATTATATCTGAAATTATACATCTGAGGAAAGATGTAATAGGGACTCTCTTTTACCGTCACGGTACTGCGTCCCATCTGTCCCATCTGGAAATCTACCCCAGCATTGGTGTCCCACATAAAATAGAGTATATCGCGGAAAATTTGCATCTCTATCTCCAAATCAGTCATAGTTTGTCCTCCACGACGTCCGCGTCTGCGTCCACCTCCACGTTCACGATCAGCCTTGCGCCTCTCCTTGTTTCCTTTAACGTTAAATCGCCAGTTATTATACATTCGCTCGGGTACCAACACCATTTCGGGTTGCATCTTTTCTTGCGCTCCTGTCCATGCACGCGAATAACTGGAAAAGTGTGCAGGTGTCTCGACAATGGAGAATCGATTGAATGGATATTCCATACCGACCAATTCTTCATAATTGAATCTTACGTCACGAATGATGGAAGGTAGGGTGTCTTTGAGCAGGGTCAATTCTTGAGTAAAGAAATCGTGTCCATCCAAATACCAGGCTGCATAATGTGTGCTATCCACTACGGTAGAAACATTCTTATAATTTCCGATTATCAAAGACAATGATTGCAAGGGATATTCAGGTAGGAAAGAGATGGTAAGTGAATCGTTTGTATAGCATCTTTCTCCTTGTGAAATAGCCGTTAATCCTTCGTTCGGCGTTACCTCCATACTGAAATTGGTAAAGTAACTCTGTTGCCAATCGGGATTCTTGTCGCTATAGCATACGCCTGGACGCGGATACCAATAGGATTCAGGGGTCAACAGCGTATAATCCCCAGCCTGATACGCATAGCGTTTTCCTATATTGAATGTCCCCATAAACTTCTCCTGCTCTATCAGCAATTCCTCAGGAATATCCAGGTAACAGATACGTTCATCAGCAATACCTTCGTACTCCAAGGCGAAACGTACCGTATCTTCTGCACCATATGCTTGAGGAAACTCAATGCGCAACAAGTGTTTCTCACGCTTGTATTCAAGTGGTAGCCCTTCCATACTTACAGACTTTATTTCAAATCCTGGATTCAAGGTAAAGACAAATACCTTTGCCCCCTCTTTAGCCGGAGTGGCTACTAATTGAGCATTGAAGTGCAAAACATCCCCCTCTTGTACAACCTTTATCCGGCATGAATCCACTTCCATCTTCGGAGAACTTGCATATTGGTTGTTCAAGGCTATCATTTCTTGTTGGAAATTCTCTTTCGTTATATATTGATTTACATGCCATGTCGCACATGCCAAAGCACCCACTAACACAACCACTGAAGCCGCACGCCAAGGATAGAGTGCACGCGGAGAGTTGGGCAATCGGCGAAAAAGTGAAATGCTGCACAATATGAATCCTACTCCCAACAAGAAGTAGAGCAATCGATGAACTATCAGCGAAGGAAGGTCGGCAAATCCAGTAATAGTACTCTCAAGCAACGGAATATTGAAGCCAATGTAGTCAAACAAATAATAGCACTTGTCGCCCACGTAGAAAAGAGTAAGTCCTATGTACCCCAAGAGGATAACAAAAGTCAAGGCCTGATTTTTCACTACCAACATCATAAAGGTACTGAGACCGATAATATAAATAAGTGTCGGCACATTCAATATGAAGAAATACATGACGAAACTGATGGGCGAAACATATTCGGGAATATTTATGTAGCAGATGATTAGTGCTACAGCCATTACCAACAGATTCAGCAGGAGGAATACTCGTATGGTACCCCACATCTTGCCCAACAAATATTCGGCATTACTAAGAGGACGAACATAAAACACCTCCGAAGTATCCAATTGCTTGTCGCGTTTCAGATATTCCGAAGCCAGAAAGATAGAAACAATAGCCTGTGCTACATTGAAATAGAGCATCAAGTTATAAGCAGCCAATGAAGGAATACAGCTGAGAGCATATTTATGTATTTCCAATATAGCCACCGACGCACCTCCAATCAGCAACACGGCCAATGTACTGAACACCTTGAAGAACCAACTGCGTTTCAACAGTTTTGATTCATACTTGGCTACCGATAATATGTTATTCAGAAAAGTCATCTTCTTTTTTCTCTCCCTCTTTACATTTTCAATCATTCATCCACAAGTCCAACTTGCTTTCCATAAAATACACGTATGCATGTTCAAGATTCGGAGGAAACGATTCGGCTTCATAGTCTTTCAACTCGTCGGCCACCACTTGGATTTCCCATTTACGCCCACGCGGTATTGTGGAGATGACCGGATATTCACGGCTTATCTGTTTGTAGTCATCGTTGCTCACCACCAGACGCCAAACCTTTCCCTCTGCTCTTTTCAGCATCTCTTCAGGAGAACCTTTAAACGACACCTCGCCCCTGTTCAGCAAAGCCATGTTCACGCACGAACTGCTGATGTCGCCCACAATGTGTGTCGAGAGAATGATGGTAATGTCGTTTCCACTCACCTGTGTCAACAGATTACGGAATCGGATGCGTTCTTCAGGGTCGAGACCTGTTGTTGGTTCGTCCACGATAATCACCTTAGGCTCGTGAATCAAAGCTTGAGCAATTCCCAATCGGCGCTTCATGCCACCCGACAATTTGGAGGCATATCGCTCGCGCACTTCGTACAATCCCACTTGTTCCAACATGTCGGCAACGGCTTGTTTGCGTTTGCGGTTATTGTCCATACCCGACAAACGGGCGGCATAATCCAAATATTCTATCACCTTGTATTTGGCAAAAAAGCGGAAATCTTGTGGCAAATATCCCAACAAGCGTCTGACTTCGCGCCGTTCTTTCAACAGATTGCAGCCATACATTTCCACTTCACCGCTCGTTGGTTCCATCAAAGCAACCAATATACGCATCAACGTACTCTTTCCGGCTCCGTTAGGACCGAGCAAGCCGAACATTCCGGAAGGTATCTCCAAATTGACATCCTTCAAGGCATGATGCCCGTTAGGATATATTTTATTTAAGTTTTTAATAATAATAGACATCCTTATTACAACGGTTTCTGTCGTGAAACAATTTTACACATGCAAGTATATCTATACAAGTATGCTAATCTTTGGATAATAAAACATCAAAAAGGTTTATTCTTCTATACTATATTTTTTCACATCTAAAAAATATTTCTCCCACACCGGCAAAAAAAGTTAGAGACGAACCGACTTTAGCCTTATGATGAGATAACCCCTTCTTTCACCTTACAAACTTAATTCTTGAACACCTGTCGGATACAACCATAGGAATCAAACGTCTTACGGAAAGAGAGCCACAAGGTAATCATCAGCGAAAGGATGGAAGCAGCAACGGTAATGACGATAATCATCATCTGATACTTGATGGCCACATTGGGCGACGAACCACCCAATATCTGCCCAATCATCGTACCGGGTAAAGCAACAAGACCCATTACCGCCATGTTGGCAATAGCAGGACTGAAGGCCTTGATAATGGCTTCACGCACAAAGGGGGCAGTTGCTTCGTGACGGGTGGCACCATTCCCCAGCAGATAATAATAGAGTTGTTGCTCACGCATCAGGTTGGTATAGAACGTATTTAACGCAATGACGTTGCTCGACAACATGTTACCCATCAGAATACCGAAAATGGGAATCATGTATTGTGCTCCAAAGATATTGTCAAGCTGAAGGACTATTCCTAAGAAATAAAGACCTACCAAAATGGCCGATGTCAAGAAACCGACAACAAGGGGAATCATGAGAATGCCCCGTTTGAGGTGAGTACGTGACAAAGCAGTTTCGGTAGCCACATACCCCATGATGAAAACCCATAAGAAAGTAATCCACGGATTATCCCAAAGGAAAAGGTATTTCAGATACACACCTATGAGAAACAACTGTACGACCATGCGCAACGCTCCTATCACGGTAGGTTTCACTAGCCCCGTGTTGAAACGGTGAAAGAAGTAGAGGGGTATGAGCAAAAGCAACATGCCTATACCAAGTCCCCAATAGCTGATGTCAATCGTTGTACCCAAGATTTCCAATTATCAATGATGAATTATAATTTCCTTATCACATCCGGCCATGAAGGAAGTATCGTGGCTTACAGCCAATACGGCACGTCCCTCAGTACCTAATTTTTGAACAAATTGCAATGCCTTTTGGGTAGAATCCTTGTCAAGTGCCGAAGTCGGTTCATCAATAATGACCAACGGTTTCTCTTGCATAGCCGTGACAGCCAACAAGATACGCTGACGCTGACCTCCCGAAATCTCATGCAGACGTTTGTCGAGGAGGTTTGATTCCAATCCCAACGTCTCGAAATGCCCAAGCAATTTCTCTTCGGAGAGAGTCACTCCCCTATTCACCCGCAAGTCAAAGGGCAAATTCACCATTTCCCGCACCCATTCGCAAGGTAATGACAGCCCCTGAGGCATCCAGGCAATACGATGACGGATAATATGAGCCGTATGAGGAGTCAACAATGTGTCCTCCACAACGATGCGACCTTGGCATGGAAAGACAAACCCCATGATAGCCTTCAACAAAGAGGTCTTTCCACATCCCGACGGACCGGTGAGGCACACGACCTCGCCCCGCCTGACATGAAGATTCATGTCTGTGAAAAGCTCCGTTTGTCCGAAACGAACACTTAAATTCTCTATCCGCAACATCCGATTCCAATCCCTGGTTGATAAACGTTGGCGAAGGTACTGCTTTTTGCTCGCCCCACCAAGTTTTTTCTGAAATATTGTGAAACAAAGCGACTCAACCGAATAGAGAGGTGAAACAAATGGTCTTTTCAAATCGTATCAAGTTATTGCCCAAATGTATCTTTTCAGGAAAAATAAGAAACAGTTTTTTTGTCATCACGATGGTATTTCTTACTTTTGCATACAAGACTTAAAATTTATCAATATCGCGATGAAAAAGGAATTTGCCAATTTTACAACACACAATCTGAGAATCTCCTTGATAGCCGGCTTGCTCTCTTCCGCAACCAGCCTTATTCCCCTTGGGACTTATGCCCAATTGTCAACAAACCCCGACAAGTTTTTGGGCAACATAACCACTCGTGGTCAGGTAGAATCTGGTGGTGAAATGTATTACACCTTGTGGAATCAGATTACTCCTGAAAACGAATCGAAATGGTCGTCCATAGAAGGAAGCCGCGACCGCTTCAATTGGGGCGGATGCGACAACGCCTACAACTATGCCAGACAACATGGTTTCCCTTTCAAATTCCATACGTTAGTGTGGGGTTCCCAATATCCCGGATGGATGGACAATCTTTCTCCCAGCGAACAATATAAGGAAATTATCGAATGGATGGATGCCATCAAAGCACGCTACCCCGACTTGGAGATGATTGACGTGGTGAACGAAGCTGTTCCCGGACATGCACCTGCCCCCTACAAGGCTGCCCTTGGTGGCGATGGAAAAACCGGTTACGATTGGATTATCAAAGCCTTCGAGCTGGCATACGAACGTTGGCCGGATGCTATCCTTATTTATAATGATTATAACACCTTCCAATGGCAACGCACCGAGTTCATCAATTTGGTGAAGATTCTGCGCGACACCGGTGCTCCCGTGGATGCCTACGGATGTCAGTCACACGACCTGACGGACATGAACGTAAGCAGCTTCAAATCGGCCATGGTGGAAATCCAAAACGCACTGAAGATACCGATGTATAGCAGTGAATACGACATCGGCACTACTGACGATGCCCTTCAACTCCAGCGCTACAAGGAGCAGATTCCCTATATGTGGGAAGCCGACTATTGTGCTGGTATCACCTTGTGGGGATACATCTACGGAGCAACATGGACAACCGACGGAAATTCAGGTATTATAAAGGATGGAAAAGACCGCCCCGCCATGGCTTGGTTGCGCGAGTATATGCAGACAGATGCTGCCAAGAATGCCAAAAGCCCCTTCCCTAGTATGTTGAAAGAGGCTTCGGTGTATATCAAGCCTGCTTCGTTGGCCGCATCAAAAGGCGAAGCCATGCCCATTACCGTGCGTGCACGGATGAAGACCAAAACTATCGACCACATCGATTTATATGTGAAGAACAAGTATTATTGTACACTCACCGAGGCTCCTTATGAAACATCTTATACACCAACATCATTGGGACGCCATGACCTGAAGGTTGTAGTGGTGACTACCGATAGTACCAAGTACGAGCGTACTGGTGGATTCACCGCTTACGTACCACGCACACCCTACAACGGAGGTGCCACATTGCCAGGCACTATACAGGCCGAAAACTTCGACAATGGCGCAGAAGGCATTTCATATCACGATTCCGACACC
This sequence comes from uncultured Bacteroides sp., assembly GCA_964503565.1. Taxonomy (GTDB): domain Bacteria; phylum Bacteroidota; class Bacteroidia; order Bacteroidales; family Bacteroidaceae; genus Phocaeicola_A. The sequence continues at coordinate 1,369 of CAZDAN010000012.1, read as the reverse complement.
AAGAACGAAGGAGGCACTTCATACCGTAGCAACACGGGTGGTGTAGATATCGTAAGCGGAAACGGTGGTTATGCCATTGGTTACACCGCTACGGGCGAATGGCTTGAATATACCGTAAATGTAGAAAAGGCCGGATATTATACCTACGATGCTGTTGTATCTTCGGGTGTCACCAATTCATCCATCAGCCTCTCATTGCGTAAGGGAGATGACTTGATTCCGTTAACCGAATCACTGACAATACCTTGTGTAGCCTCCAACAATTGGAATAACTACCGCACGTTGAATGGTCGTCTGTTGGTGAAGTTGGAAGAGGGAGAACAGATTATCCGCCTGAACATAACGGGTGGCAGTTGCAACATCGACAAGATTGTCTTATCCCACCTGATGTTGGATAATAATATGAAGGTAAACATCTCATCCGATTCTGCACCGGCCATCATCAATACCAATACCGTTATCCGTGTCGATGCCTCTTCGCCTACCAGCACCATTGCCAGTGTGAGACTCTATGTTGATGACGTATTGCTGAAGACACTCACCGAAGCTCCCTTCGAAGTGACCTATAAGCCTACGGCCAAGAAGGTTTTCCAAATTACCGCCATAGCTACTGATGCCGAGGGATACGAGTCTAACGTCGCCTCTTATGCTCTGAGAGTAAACAACAAACGCTCACCTTATAAGGGTATAATCAGTTTGCCTGGTATAATCGAAGCAGAAAACTTCGACAAGGGTGGCGAAGAATCTACCTTCCACGACAAGGATGCAACAGACCAAGGTGGTACTGAATATCGCACCGACAACGAAGGTCTGGACATAATCACCACCACCAGTGGAGGTTATGCAGTAGGTCACACCATACCCAAGGAATGGATGGAGTACACCGTCAATGTGACCGACCCGGGTGTATATGCCTACGAAGCAACCGTTTCATCTGCCGTTACAGGTTCAAGTTTCAACATCGGTTTGGTGAACGAAGACGGCACCATCACCAACTTATGTAAGGTAACTATCCCCAACACAGGTAATAAGAACACCTACAAAGTGGTGACAGGTAATTTGGGTGTCAACCTTGAAGCCGGCCAACAGATACTCCGATTCACCATCAATACCGCCTTAGGTAATATTGATAAGGTAGAGTTGAAATGTATCCAAAGTACCGGTATTGATGCCGTAACAGTTGACGGTGACACTACCAACGGACCTCTTTACACACCTGCCGGTGTACAAGTAGATTACAGCTACAAGGGTATCATCATCAAGAATGGAAAGAAATACTGGAAACAGTAAACGCAAACAGGTATAACAAAAAAGAGGGTGTGTCGTTTTTCTTCGACACACCCTTTTTTATTTTCTCTCTTTTTATATC
>CAZDAN010000011.1:2771-20951 GCA_964503565.1 uncultured Bacteroides sp. | reverse complement strand
ACACATGAGTTTGTGGTTCCCAAGTCAATTCCAATAATCTTTCCCATAATCTTTTTTATTCTTTTTTTATTTGTTATTATTTCATTTTTATTCTTTTTGTCAACGCATTAACGCATCAACCAAAATCGCGTGCTTTTTGTTCGCACTTCGCTATAGATAAAACAAACTCCGTGCCAAAGCATTTATGGTATTAAATGTGTGGCATACGTTGTCAGTTTTTCCTATTCCCGGCTGTAGTTCTGGCAGAAAACATGTCTATTTGGCAGAATCACCTTAAAATTCTCGTGCTATTTATGGGTTCAAATAAAAACAATTCACTATTTTTGCATAAAATATTCAATTATCCAAACGATGCGTATGAAAAACAAACTCTTTTTATTAGCTACCACCTGTTGTTGGGCCATAGGCCTCCAATTGACAGCTCAGACAGTAACCACCCACCCGTACATGGCACGAGGAGCCACTTCTGCTTTTGGCCGTAGCACGGTCACCGGCATCAATTCCACAGATATAAAAGAACGCGGCTTCTGTTGGAGTAGCGAAACAAGCGAACCGACCATAGCCGATGCCCACACAACCCAAACTCTGTCACAAGGAGGAACCATCTACCACATTGAAGGACTGACTCCGGCCACCGTATATTATATGCGTGCATACGCACTGCTGAAGGATTCTACGGCATACTACGGGAATGCCGTAAAACTGATTACCATTCCCAAAGGGACTATCACTTGGAGCTACAACAACGGAGGGCCGGCTGATGCGAATGAGCGCATCAATGCTGCTGTGGCGGATGCGGTAAGCTACTTGAACGAATATACCAGCATCAGTGGATTCCACACCTCCGTAAACTATGGCGCAGAAACCCCGACGGCTGACTGTAGCTACGGCGGTTGGATGCGAGTCGGACCCAATGCCAGCTACCAAAGAACTGGTACAATCTTACACGAATTACTTCACGGTATCGGTGTGGGCACACATGGAGTATGGAACAGCAATTCGCCCTTGCGAGCCAACGGTTCCAGCGGCAATTGGTTGGGCGACCGTGTGACGGAGTTCCTCCGATTCTGGGAAAACAATACGACTACTGTCCTGACGGGCGACGGCACTCACATGTGGCCCTACGGCATCAACGGCGCTCACGAGGACACCGGCAACAAACTGCTGTACATGGGATGCGCCATGATAGCACAGGCGTTGGGTGAAGACGGACTTCCTCCAACAGGTGGATTCGGTACGCCGGCTTACACGTTGGAGCAGGAAGACACTGTCAAGTATTACATCAAAAGCGAATCGCCCGACGGCGGACTGAACGATGCCTACCTGAGACAGAACAAAATCAAGCGCTTGGCTTGGGAGAAAATGACGGCTGAGGAGGCGGCCTTGAACGACAGTGCTGCCTGGTACATCACCTTCAACCCCAAGACACGCTACTACCAACTGTGCAACGTGGCTACCGGGCACTACATGACCTACCACGGCACTGGAATGAGCGGATTCAGACTGACAGACCAAGGGGAAGCCTCAGTCAACGAGAGTTTCCACCTGATGCGTTCGCGGACAGATGTGGATTTTGGCGGCATGAAGATGGAGGGAGTGCGCGGATATTGGATTATCCATCCCGAAAATAAGCAGAACCCGACTTGTCTGGCTGTGGGAGTAAACGGATTGACAACCACCGGAACTTTCGACCTGAGCAACGATGCCGTCAAGCAACGTTGGATTATAGCCCCGGCAGAAGAGTTGGGTGCCATAGAAGAAGCCGGAAAGAAGGCTTCGGAGAAGGAACTGGGCAAGGCACTCACACAGTTGAAGGAATATATGCAAGTTCCCCATACCGAAAACGTTCCCGGCACAGATGAGGCCATGAACAATTTCATCTTCCGTGTCGAGGAATTGGATTTGGGCGAAATGGCCACAAATGATGTAGCCACATTGGCCAACGAGACCAATGATTCTTGTTTCAGTTTTCTAAGCAAGGTTTCCCCGACCGATTCCGCCACTCCCTTCGACCTTACATCTTTAATAGAGGATGCCGGCATGGACTCCGGTGAAGGATGGTCCACTTCTCCAACCATCAACTACAGTTGCGGCGAGTTCTATCAGAAATCCTTCGACATGTACCAGACGATTCAAGGGCTTCCTGCCGGAACGTATGAATTGTGTGCGCAAGCCTTTCAGCGTCCGGGTTCCTCCACTGATTCATACAATGCCTACGTTGCCGGCACCGACAACGTGGTAGCTTACCTCTATGCCGGGAACCAATCGACAAAAATCAAACACATTGCCGCCGAAGCCCGCACAACCAAGATAGGTACAGGTGCCGAGTCGGCCGTGGGAAGTCCTGTCAGATACATTCCTAACGACATGCAGGCCACATCCCGATACTTCCTTAGAAAACTGTACGAAAACTCTGTAATGGTAGAACTCCCGTCAAAGGGAAATCTGAAGGTAGGTCTTCGCAACTCGTCGGCAGCCAGCAACTATTGGACCATCTTCGACAATTTCCGCCTTTACTATTATGGCAGTCTGTCGCCCGAGGAGGTTGCCGGCATTGAGAAGCCTGTCATCCGGCCCACGACCAAAGAAAGCCTCTTTGCCACACCGGCCGACGTGTACAGCATCACCGGTGTCTGTGTGCGCAAGCAAGCCACCGGCCTCGACGGACTTCCTCGCGGATTCTACATTGTAAAAGGCCACAAGGTGATTGTCAGATAAACCTCTGACAAGCATAGTAAAAAGGAAAGCTGTATCAGTCACGCGCTGATACAGCTTTCCTTTTTTTTACATTTGTCGCACATTTCCTCAGCGCGAAGCCACTATCCGGCCGGCCCGCTGATAGTCTTCGTCGTTGACCAGAATCTTCACATTACCGCCCGACGTAAGGTAGGGCGAAGTCACAGCCCCCAATGTTTCGTCACGCAACATGCAATCCACATTCTCGGCCTGTAACAATCCCTTTACAAGTTCGGCTTCCCACAGGGAGCCTTCGAATACCTCTTTCATACCTTATTACATATAGGGTTCACACTTTCCTTGATTGATACAACACCCTTCGCGCCTTTTTGTTTATTTCTTGTCATTCTGCCGAATCTCTACGCGGCGGATTTTTCCACTGATGGTCTTGGGCAGTTCGTCCACAAACTCAATGACACGCGGGTACTTGTAGGGAGCTGTCACACGCTTCACGTGATCCTGCAACTCTTTGATGAGTTCTTCGCCTGCCTTGTCCTTGTAGTCCTTAGCCAGAATGATGGTGGCCTTCACCACCTGTCCGCGAATCTCATCAGGAACCCCAGTGATGGCACATTCCACCACGGCAGGATGGGTCATCAAGGCACTTTCCACCTCGAAGGGGCCGATGCGGTAGCCCGAACTCTTGATAACGTCGTCGGCGCGTCCTACGAACCAGAAGTATCCGTCTTCGTCGCGCCAAGCCACGTCACCCGTGTAATAGACACCGTCACGCCATACGTCCTCGGTCTTTTCGGGGCTGCGGAAGTATTCCTTGAAGAGGCCAAGCGGCTTGCCTTTATCGGTGCGGATGACAATCTGTCCCTGCTCACCATCTTCGGCCGAGCGGCCATCAGGGGTCAACAGGTCAATATCGTACTGTGGATTGGGCACTCCCATGCTGCCCGGCTTCGGTTCCATCCAGGGAAAGGTACCCAATGTCAACGTAGTCTCAGTCTGTCCGAATCCCTCCATCAGGCGGATGCCGGTAAGTTCCTTAAAGGTATCATACACCGCACCGTTCAGTGCTTCGCCCGCTGTGGTACAATACTCCAGCGACGAAAGGTCGAAGCGGCGCAAGTCCTCACGGATGAGGAAACGGTAAATGGTGGGAGGGGCACACAAGGAAGTGATACGATATTGCTCAATCTTGTGCAGGATGTCGGCCGGAGTGAACTTCTCGTGGTCATACACAAAGATGTTGGCACCGGCAAACCATTGACCATAAAGTTTTCCCCACGCAGCCTTGCCCCAACCGGTGTCGGCGATGGTCAGATGAAGACTGCCGTCATGCAGATAGTGCCACAGATAGCCCGTGGTGATGTGTCCGAGAGGATAAGTGAAATCGTGGGCCACCATCTTGGGTTCGCCCGTGGTGCCCGATGTAAAATACATCAGCATCACATCGTCGTTGGTATTGACCTGCTCGGGACGCACGAAGGGCGGAGCCGCATCGAGTCCTTGATGGAAATCGCTGAATCCTTCAGGCATCTCAGGGCCAATGCTCACCACCGCTTCCACAGTGGGGCACTCGGGCAGGGCTTCGATGATGTGGTCCGTAATCACCTTTTCGCCCGCAGCAATGATGGCCTTGATGCCGGCCGCATTGCAACGATAGACAATGTCCTTCTTGGTCAGAAGGTGTGTGGCCGGAATCACCACGGCACCCAACTTATGCAGTGCCAGAATGGAGAACCAAAACTCGTAGCGACGTTTGAGAATGAGAATTACGGGATCGCCTTTGCCGATGCCCAATGTCTGGAAGTAGGAAGCCGTGCGGTCAGTCTCGCGCTTCATGTCAGCAAAGGTAAACTGGCGTTCTTCGCCGTGATCGTTGGTCCACAGCAAGGCCTTCTTGTCGGGCTGTTCGGCCGCGTAGGCATCCACAACGTCGTAAGCAAAGTTGAAGTTCTCAGGCACATTGATGTGCAAGTTCTTTATGTAGTCCTCTTGCGAAGTGAAGACGGTTTGTTTTAAGAATCTCTTTATCATAATATTCTGTTCAGTGTTTATTTGTTTACATGATTGCAGCAAGGAAGCGCACCGGCTTTCCGTCAAGAGCCTTCATGGCATGGGGTTGGAGTGAATCAAAGTAGAGGCTGTCACCCGGATTGAGCACAATCTCCTTTCCGGCCAGGTTCACCAGCAGACGGCCTTCGAGGATGTAACTGATTTCCTGTCCCGAATGACTGTTGAGGTGGAGCGGTTCGTTGTCGTCTTTCGGTTCTACGGTGACGATGAACGGATCTATCTTCCGGTCGCGGAAACCCGAGGCTAACGCTTCGTACTTGTACGCTTTGCTACGCTCCACTGACACACCCTTTCCGGCACGGGTCAGGAAGTAAGAACTCATTTTGGGTTCTTCGCCAAACATCAGCACGTCGAGGGTTATGTCGTAGCGACGGGCTATCATCTGCAAGACGCTCACCGAGATGTCCTGTGTGCCACTCTCCATTGCCTTATATTCCTCCACTGTCAGGTTGCAGCAATCGGCCACTTCCTGTTCTGTCAGTTCCAGCACGTCGCGCAATCCACGCAGGCGTGCTGCTATCTGTTTGATTTGTTCGTTCATGATTCTCTATTTATTTTATCTGTTTTCTCTTTTTCTCACCGGCTGGCCTTCATGGCGCGGATAATGGCCGAGCTGAATCCGGCATGCTCCAGTTCATTGATACCCTTGATGGTGATTCCACCGGGGGTGGTCACCTTGTCAATTTCAAGGGCGGGATGCGTGTCATTGTTCAGCAAAAGGGCTGCGGCCCCCTTCACGCTCTGCGCCACCATGCGCTGGGCATCCTTGGGGTAAAGCCCCATCTCCACGCCGGCCTGCATGGCTGCCTGGATATACTTCAACACGTAGGCGATGCCGCACGAGGTGAGGGCGGTGGTGGCGGCTATCTGACTCTCGGGCACCAGCATGGCCAGGCCCATCTCGTTGAAAATCTCCACCATCAGGTGCTCGTGTTCGGGGGTGGCCTGACGGCTGGCAATGAAGGTCATGCTCTCCAGTTGCGACATGGCCGTATTGGGCACCAGGCGGAACATGGTTATTTCTGGTGCAGCCGTATATTCCACCAACTGCTCGAAGCTGACACCTGCAGCCACCGACACCAGCACCTGATGGGGCTGAAGGGGCAATTCGGCCAACACGGAACACATCAGCCAAGGCTTCACGGCCACAATTACGAAATCGGCTTCGCCAATGGCCGTGCGGTTGTCCGTTGTCACCGTCACGTCAGGGAACTCCTGTTGCAACTGTTGCAGCATTTTCTCCGAAGGGTCGGACACGGTGATGTCCGCCGCTCCCACCACTGTACCTTTTGCCAGTCCGCGGGCAATGGCTCCGCCCATGTTACCGGCACCTATGATTGTCACTTTCATTGAAACGTATCTTTCTTGTTAAACGGTTGCAAAGATACAGAAATACACGTGTTTTTGCTTGTTTTTTTCAAGAAATTCGCACTAAAAGTCAGAAAACAGTCCGTTTTCCTCACTATTTTTCGGTTCTCTCTTTCGTAATAAAGCGAAAAAAGTTACTTTTGCAGCGATAGTATACATTTATAAACATCAATCTAACTCAATTTCAAAGTTATGAAAAAGTATTTAGCAGAAATGATTGGTACGATGGTTCTCGTACTGATGGGTTGCGGTACAGCCGTAAGTTTAGGATGCACTTCCAATGATCCCGCCTTGGCCTCTACCGTAGTGGGCACAGCCATGGCATTCGGTTTAGCCGTAGTGGCAATGGCCTACACAATTGGCGGCACCAGCGGTTGCCACATCAATCCCGCCATCACTCTTGGCTGCCTTCTGAGTGGCCGCATCAGCGGCAAGGATGCCGGCATGTACATGGTGTTCCAGACCATCGGTGCCATCCTTGGTGCTGCAGTGCTCTATCTCTGTACTTCAACAAGCGGTACTGAAATCGTGGGAACAGGTGCCAACGCCTGCCAGCCGGGCGTTTCCGTAATGGGCGGTCTCGTTGCCGAGATTGTCTTCACCTTCGTCTTCGTCCTCGTAGTGTTGGGCACCACTGACGCCAAGAAGGGTGCCGGCAACTTTGCCGGACTGGCCATCGGTTTGTCACTCATCCTGGTTCACCTCGTATGCATCCGCTACACCGGCACTTCTGTGAACCCCGCCCGCTCTATCGGTCCCGCTCTGTTCCAAGGTGGCGAGGCTCTGTCACAGCTTTGGATTTTCATCGTAGGTCCGTTCATTGGCGCTGCCCTATCGGCCCTCGTATGGAAAATGATTTCTTGCGACAAGTGCTGCGAGAAGTAAACAACCGATTAAAAAGAACAGAAGAGAGGATACCCGCGCGGGCATCCTCTCTTTTTTTATTCCTCCCCCAAAACAAACATGCCACGGACAAAACCTGAAATGACGGTGGCCAAAAGTCATGTATTCAAACATACAAGTTTAATCATCGTCGATAATCATGTAATCATCGTCGATAATCATATAATCAACGCCGATGATTACATAGTTATCGACGATGATTAAACTTCTGACTAAAGGCTGAGCAAGAAATAAACGTGGCAGCCTGATTTCTTTGTAGGGCAAACGAGAAAAGGAGCGAAGAGCGGCAGAAGCGATTCATGGAAAAAGAGTTTTATGGCCCGAAAAGAGACTTTTCCATTGGAATAATTGGAATATTCGCAGAAGTTTCCTACATTTGCGGACAAGTAGAAAAATAATCAGTCAACCATCATGAAGAAGTTTGCTGAATACATCCAACGGATAGAAATCAAAGCCCTGTGGGGACGGAAGAACATCGTGTGGAACCTGCGCCCCGACGTGAATATTCTGAGCGGAGTCAACGGTATAGGAAAGAGTACCATACTGAATGAGTCGGTACTCTCGCTCGGCATCTTGGACAACAAGCCGCACACCAACGAAAAAGCCATCGTGAAGACCATCCTCCATCCCGAAGATGCCACCGCCATCCGGTTCGATGTCATCCGCAGTTTCGACCGCCCCCTGTTGCACAGCGACCTGCTGGAGAAAATGGCTGACAAGAATGTGAAAACCGAACTGGATTGGCAGCTCTACCAACTGCAGCGCCGCTATCTGGACTATCAGGTGAACGTGGGCAACCGCATCATTGAAAAACTGACCAACGGCACGCCTGAGGGACAGACCGAGGCAGCCCTGCTGTCGGTTCCCAAGAAGATGTTTCAGGACATGGTGGACGAATTGTTCAACGAAACAGGCAAACACATAATTCGCCAAAGCAACGAAATCATGTTCGAGCAGGACGGCGACACCCTCTACCCCTACCAGCTCTCTTCGGGTGAGAAGCAGTTGCTCGTCATTCTGTTGACGGTGCTCGTGCAGGACGGACAGCCGGCCGTGCTCTTCATGGACGAACCGGAAGTGAGCCTCCACATCGAATGGCAGCAACGCCTCATCGAACTGATTCGCCGCCTGAACCACAACGTGCAGATTATCCTCACCACCCACTCGCCCGCCGTCATCATGAACGGGTGGCAAGATGCAGTCACCGAGGTGAGCGATATCACGGAATAGCCCCGAGCAGCTCGCCCTCCCTCCCCCTAATCTCTACACCTTACGCCCTATACCTTATTATATATATAGCATGGGAAAAAGACTTGCCGACAACATCAACTCGCAATACATAGCCGCCGCTAATCTGCTGCGCCCAAAGAAGGCGCGAAAGAAGATTGTGGCGTATGTGGAGAGCTACGACGATGTCTTTTTCTGGCGCTCGCTACTGAGCGAGTTTGAGGACGAAGAGTACTACTTCGAAGTGATGCTGCCCTCATCAGAGTCACTACAGAAGGGCAAGAAGGCAGCCTTGATGAACCGCTTGGGATGCGGACTGGGACAGAACATGATTGCTTGCGTGGATGCCGACTACGATTACCTGATGCAAGGCACTACCCACACCTCGCGGCAGATTATCCGCAGCCGATACGTCTTTCACACCTATGCCTACGCCATCGAAAACTTCCAGTGCTACGCCGAAAGCTTACACGAAGCCTGCGTAATGGCCACACTAAACGATCGCGTCATCATGGACCTCCCAGCCTTTATGCGCCTCTACTCACAGACCATCTTCCCACTGTTTGCCTGGTCGGTATGGTTCTACCGCCAAGGTATACTCAACCGTTTCTCCATCACCGACTTCAACAACACCGTGTCGCTCGATTCCGTAAACCTGCGCCAACCCGAGGAAGCGCTGAATGCCGTGGCCGGCCGCGTGCGCCGCAAGCTGAGCTGGCTGGAAAGCCGCTTCCGTCAAGCCCGCGGTCGCGTAAAAGCCCTGCAGGAGGAGCTGAAACAGTTAGGCGTCACCCCCGAAACCACCTACCTCTTTGTCCAAGGACACAACCTCTTCGAGAATGTGGTGCTGAAGTTGCTCCACCCCATCTGCGCCCAACTGCGTCGCGAACGCGAATACGAGATAAAATACCTGGCCGAGCACAACCAGCAGATGCAGAACGAGCTGACCTGTTACCAGCATAGCCAGGCCGGCATCGACTTCATCCTGCGCAAGAGCATCGGCTACAAAGAAGCCCCCCTCTACCAACGACTGAGGAATGATGTGCGCCGTTTTTTGGACGAAATCCGTCCCAAAAAGCAGGAAAATGCCCCCAAAGAATAAAAAATCCCGCCATGTTTCTTGGCTATGTGCCAAATAATTAGTTACTTTGCAGCCGCTTTCGCGCAATCGCTGTCAAAAATAAGAGAGATTTGATATGTTGCGTAGTAACGATAAACAATTTAATAATAAAACAAAATGGATTTAATTAAAATTGCTGAAGAAGCATTTGCTACCGGTAAGGAGCATCCCGCATTCAAGGCTGGTGACACTGTAACCGTAGCATATCGTATCGTTGAGGGTAACAAGGAACGCGTACAGTTGTACCGCGGTGTTGTTATCAAAATTGCTGGCCACGGAAACAAGAAGCGTTTCACCGTGCGCAAGATGTCAGGAACTGTAGGTGTTGAGCGTATCTTCCCCATCGAGTCTCCGGCTATCGACAGCATCACAGTAAACAAGATTGGTAAGGTTCGTCGCGCCAAATTGTACTACCTGCGCAAACTTACCGGTAAGAAGGCCAGAATTGCAGAGAAGCGCGTTAACGCCTAATCATACGGACTGGTTTCAAAAAAAAGGAAAGGGCACATCCGCATAGGATGCGCCCTTTTTCTTTTGACTTGCCGAAACTGTCTGTCCGGCGACTCCTCCATCAGTCCATGTGAAACACTTCGGGCAAGGGAATGGAGACGGGCGAGTTGTCTGCGTTCACCTCCATGATGTCGGCCATATAGTCCCACCACTTCTGCACGATGGGGTTGGTGCCCATGTCTTGCGACGATTCTTCGCCACGTGTCTTCTGGAAGGCAAACAGGATGTTGGTATCCTTGTCCCAATAGATGGAATAATCGTACACTCCATTCTTGGACAACAGTTCTTTCAACTCGGGCCAGATAGCCGCGTGGCGTCTTTCATACTCTTCCTCGAAACCAGGTTTCAAGAACATCTTAAATGCTTCTCTTTTCATTTCTTCTTATTATTTTTAGGTTTATACATTATCTTTTCTCACCACTCCACTTCTATCTTTTCGTTCTCGTGGAAAATGGGTTTGTCAGTCTTCTGCTCTGTACGATAGAAGAGGAGCGCACTGTCGTTCATCTTAGGATGTTGGCTATTCAGCAGGTTTATGATTTCCGCCCCAGCCCAAATGACAGGGCCATAACCGTGTGCAGCCATCTTGTTGACAGGACGATGGTAATAGAAAGCGGGATCAAAAGCCATGCCAGTGCCAACACAAGTGCCCCCTACCCGCCCCTGTGCGTCAATCTGGGTGGTGATGGCATTCCAGGCAAGCATAGCCACCGGTCCGTAGGTCATGGCATCCAACCACCCTTTATTGATACCGTGGGCGATGCAATAGGCATAGATGGCCGTTGCCGAGGTTTCCAAATATGAGTCTGAGCGGTCGAGTAATTGGTGCCAGAGTCCCTTTCCGCTCTGCAAAGCAGCCAATCTGCGCACGTGATTGCAGTAAAGGGTCATGATTTCGTTGCGCTGGGGATAGTCTTCGGGCAAAACATCCAACACTTCACATAAAGTGAGCAAAGCCCAACCGTTGGCACGTCCCCAATGATAGGCGGGATGCTCGGCCATACCTTCGACCCAACCGTGGCGGAAGAGATTCTTCTCGGGAACCCACATACGTTGGGCAAACTGCAGCACTTGGCGCACAGCCTCAGCCTGATAACGAGACTGTTCATCGCCTGCAATCACCGAATACCACGCCACGGGAGGAATCCCCATAAACATATCGTCCAACCAAACGGTATTGTAGAAAGGACGGGTACGGGCAAAAGTTCCGTCGGCCAGACGATATTCCTTGTTCATGATATAATCGATGTAATTTTCGATGAGAGGAATCAGATTCAGACTCTCATCCTGTATCTGCATCTTCACCATAGCGGCGCACATGGCACCGGCATCGTCCAGCGCACTGGGATTCAACACCTTCCGTATCTGAGCACCCACCTCTTCTTGCTTTTCAAGTTTGGCACGGAAATGAGGTGTCACTGCGGCAAGGAGGCGGAAACGGTCGGCCACGTAAGTCCGGTAAGCCTTGTCGCCGGTCGCTTCGGCTGCTGCCAACATGGCAGAGTAAGTGACGCCCCACTCGTAGCTGGTCAACCGGAAAGTTCCCTGATGCAGCTCGGCATCGGACGTCAGGGAAGTGTAATCGGAGATTGTCTGTCCGCTCTTCGAGTCAACGATACGGGCAGGAGTACACTCCTCCAAGTAACGAAGCACACGATCCATGTGCCCCTTTACCTCCCCGACGGTAGGAATCCCATAGGGAAACTGATAATCGGGTTGCAACAAATGTAAGGGAGTATTGGAATCGTTAATGGCAACGCTTTCCGTAGCTTTGTCCGACGGCGTGCTACAAGCGGCCATCATCAAGGCAAGAGCGGCAAGGGTTAAGTTTTTTCTCTTCATGCTATTCTTTTTCATTACTTTTTAATTTCATATCCACGAAAAACGCCCGGTTTCAAATCAGTGCCAAAGTAGAAACCCTGCTGAGTAGGTTGATTGTAAGCTACGTTTTGTGTGGCAACACTGATACGGTAAACGGGATCTTCAAGGAACGTGTGGAAACGGTACTTAGTGGGAATGGTTGAAACGTAGAGGCGCAACGCAGAATTGTCCTCGGTACGCAGAAGTACTTCTTCGCGCCAATCGCCTAAGATATCAGCATGCAGACAGGGGTTACTCTTAGTGCCATTGTTACGTACCGTACCTTCAAAACTCTGCATCGTCTCGCACCGGCCGTTCTCCCAGTTGTATTTCGACACAACCGTACCGTTGAGCAACTCACGCAACAGGTCACCATCCCACCACACAGCCATATTACACGGCAAATGGTCAGGATTGGCATTCACCACCTCACCCTTTACGTTGCGGATGCCACCCGAAGCAAGCGACCACATCTCTACACCCCAAGAAGTAGGATCGATGTCGGCAGCCATGCAACGGCCCACGTCTTCGCCTGACTTTATCTGGAAAAGAACTTCACCCGTAGCTGCGTCGCGGAAAGTGGAACCGTCACGACGGTTCTCGTGGCAATCCCAAACCTGTAACTTGTCTGAATCGGGGAAGAATCCTATCAAGTGCATGGCGTCGCCGTGTCCCATGCGAGTGGTGTAAAGACCGCGTCCGTCGTGGTCAACTGCCATCGAGCCATACATGATTTCGTCGCACCCGTCGCCATCCACGTCGCCCACGCGCAGATTGTGGTTACCTTGTCCGGCATAATGCTTGTTACCTTTATCATCGGAGTCAAACACCCAGCGTTGCTTCAATTGCCTTCCATCCCAGTCGAAAGCGGCAAGTACGGAGCGGGTATAATATCCGCGACACATCACAACACTGGGGCGAACGCCGTCAAGATAAGCCACGCAAGCCAAGTATCGTTCTGCACGGTTAGCATTCGTGTCGCCCCAATCGGCCAAATTGCCACGCTGGGGTACATAATCGATCGTGCAAAGAGCCTCGCCCGTCAATCCACTAAAGACGGTAAGGTATTCAGCTCCCTTGAGGATACGTCCTTGACTGGCAGGAGTAAACGAGCGGGGACGACGTTGTCGTTGATTGTTGCCAGCTCTCTCCCCTTGAGACGGACGCTGACCATTGGGGCGCATCTGCGGACGCTCTCCTCCCATATCGGGTTGTCTTCCCTCTGCTCTCATACGCTCCTCGCGCTCCTTCATCATTTTCTCAAATTCCTGCATACGTTTGTATTGTCCCACGGTATCGCCCATCTCACGCCAGTCGGCATCGGCATTACCAATTACCTTGCCCGTTCCGTCCACCGTACCGTCGCTTGTCTTCATCACGACCTCGGCTCGTCCGTCACCATCCAAATCATACACCATAAACTGGGTATAATGGGCACCGGCACGTATGTTACGACCAAGGTCAATACGCCAAAGCCGTTCGCCCGTCAGACGATAGCAATCGAAAAGTACATTACCCGTATATCCATCGTGCGCATTGTCGTGTGCATTACTCGGATCCCATTTCAATATGATTTCATATTCGCCATCGCCATCCACATCGCCAATACTGGCATCGTTGGCACTGTACGAATAAGTTTGTCCTGAAGGAGTCTTTCCATCTTCAGGGCGTTTGATCGGAATGTTCAGAAAACCGACTCCGGCATCAGCGGCAAGGGTATATTTTCCGTCCCCGTTATGCGTTTCTACTCCGTTCACCACAGGGCGTACTTCGTAATTGACAGCTTTTGTGTCAGTCAATTTGTCCACCCACATAGTAGCATCACCGGCAGCAACAATAGCCACCCGTTTTCCGTCACGATACACATTGAAAGCCGTCTCCATCGGATCGCTGGAGAGATATCGCCACGTGAGGCAAGCCTCCGATTCGTTCTGACGCACAGCCACTACGCCGCGCCCCAGTTTCTCACGTTGCATTTTATCAAAATCATACTTGGGTTGTGAGTTGGCTCCCAAGGCCGAACCAAGCAACATCAAGGCTACAAAAGTTCTTTTCATTTTCATGGATATTACGTTTCTTTAATGATATTCAGATTAACGGTGGCAAATATACATCTTTTTTCTTTTCTGAGAGAAAGAAATATTCATCTTTTTTCATAAAAGTATAGTGATTAGGAAATATCCGACCAATTGACGCTCGTCTTGCGCATCTGACGGAGGCGCGACCACATCATGGAATGATGGGGAGCTGTCCCTTCCGGGTCAGCATCCACTACCTGACGAGCTATCTCGCGCACATGTTGAAGAAGTTGGGCATCGCGAGTAATATTGGCTATACGCAAGTCGAAGGCGACCCCGCTTTGCTGAGTGCCTTCCAAATCGCCAGGGCCACGCAATTTGAGATCGGCCTCGGCAATCTCAAAACCATCGTTCGTCTGCACCATGATATCTATACGCTTGCGAGTATCTTCGGACAGTTTGTAACCAGTGACAAGGATACAATACGACTGGTCGGCCCCACGCCCCACTCTGCCGCGCAACTGATGGAGTTGAGAAAGACCGAAGCGTTCGGCATTCTCGATGACCATCACCGAGGCATTGGGCACATTCACTCCGACTTCTATCACAGTGGTAGCCACCATTATCTGGGTTTCACCCGTAACAAACCGTTGCATTTCAGCATCCTTCTCGGTAGGTTTCATCTGTCCGTGCACCTTACACACCTTGTACTCGGGAAACACTTCACAGATGGTTTGGTAACCATCCTCCAGGTTCTTCAAATCCATCTTTTCGCTCTCTTTGATGAGGGGATAAACGATATATATCTGCCGTCCCTCCTGAATCTGCCGACGAATGTCGGCATAGAGCGAGGCACGCCGATTGTCGAATTGATGCACAGTGCGGATGGGTTTGCGGCCAGGCGGAAGTTCGTCAATGATGGAGACATCGAGGTCGCCATAAAGCGTCATGGCCAACGTGCGGGGGATAGGTGTGGCGGTCATCACAAGCACGTGAGGCGGTGCCGAGTTCTTTTGCCACAACTTGGCACGCTGAGCCACGCCGAAACGATGTTGCTCATCGATGACGGCCATGCCAAGGCGGGCGAAAGAGACTGTGTCCTCTAACACGGCATGAGTGCCGATGAGGATATGCACCTGCCCCGTGAGCACTCCGTCAAGAATCTCCGCACGACGTTTCCCCTTGACGCTTCCTGTAAGGAGTTCAACTCTTACGTCCATGCCATAGAGCATACGGGTAATGGTTTCATAATGTTGGGAGGCCAATATTTCGGTGGGGGCCATCATGCAAGCCTGATAGCCATTGTCCAGCGCAATGAGCATCGACATCAGCGCCACCAACGTCTTGCCACTTCCCACATCCCCCTGCAGGAGGCGGTTCATCTGACGTCCGCATCCCATATCCTTACGTATCTCTTTGATGACACGCTTTTGGGCGCCAGTAAGTTCAAAAGGAAGATTTTGGGTATAGAAAGTATTAAAGACCTCTCCCACCCGACTGAAGACAAAGCCGCAATAGCGTTGCTGACGTTCCTTCATATAGCGGAGGATGTTGAGTTGTACGAAGAAGAGTTCCTCAAACTTCAGGCGGAATTGCGCCCGCCTCAAGTCCTCGGGTGTCTTGGGGAAATGAATGTTCATCAGTGCCTCAGTGAGTGAGACAAGGTGGTTCTTCTCGATGATGTATTCTGGAAGAGTTTCTGGAAGAGGCTCTTTGATAAGGTCGCGTAAGTTGGCCACTAACTTTTCAATGGCTCGCGAATTGAGACTTCCGCGCTTCATCCGCTCCGTGGTATTGTAATAGGGCTGAAGTCCCATATTACTGAGCACCAATTCATCAGCAGGATCGATATCAGGATGAGCAATATTCACCCGTCCGCCAAATACGGTGGGCTTGCCAAAGACAATGTAAGGAGTACGTACCTTATATTTGCCA
This sequence comes from uncultured Bacteroides sp., assembly GCA_964503565.1. Classification (GTDB taxonomy): domain Bacteria; phylum Bacteroidota; class Bacteroidia; order Bacteroidales; family Bacteroidaceae; genus Phocaeicola_A. Next base: position 5,246 of record CAZDAN010000011.1, on the reverse strand, counting down.
ATCACATACTTCTGCCCCTGAAACCACACAAGATCAACCACTCCCGTGCCATCAGAAAAGTGAGCTACCAAGCGCTTACGATAGCCTTCGCCCACCTCTTCAAAACTGAGTATTTGTCCGCGCAACTGAATGTAGGGCATATTGCCATCTATCTCGTGCACATAATAGAGGCGACTACGATCAATGTATTTATAAGGGAAATAATAAAGCAAATCATGCAACGAGCGGATACCAAGCTCCTTCTCCAGCACAGTTGCCCGTTGGGGGCCTACACCGGTGAGATACTTGATGTCGCGGGTTGCAAGGTCGAACATGTCTTTTAATTATGAATTCTTAATCATTAATTATGAGGGGAATAACTACTCACAACTACTAACCAAGGCTTCGGCCACCACCAGGTCAAAAGGCGTGGTTATCTTGATGTTTTCGCGATTACCCTGCACGAGGGTCACTCCGTGGCCAAGGGCCTCCACCACCGATGCGTCATCGGTGAAGGCAGGGGTGTAGGGTTGGTCGTATGCCTCCTTCAGCAAGGCGAGGGAGAACACCTGTGGTGTCTGCACCAACTTATATTCGTCGCGGCTAACGGTAGTGCTTCGCCCATCATTTTCCAAATGGCGCACCGTCTCCACCACATCAGCCACAGGCACAACGGCTCCTGTGCGGGCGGCTTCAACGTAGCAACGGCCTATGACTTCGGCCGACACAAAGGGGCGCACTCCATCGTGCACACCCACCAACGCCTCTTCATCCGTAGGGATGGTCTCCAATCCGCTTTTGACGGAGTGGAAACGCGTCTCTCCCCCATCAGCCAAGCGGTAAGGCAAGGTGAAGGCATATTGGACGCAAAGTTCCTTCCAATACGCTTGTTGGGCAACGGGAAGCACCAACACAATTTGTATTTCTTCATCATACTGATGAAAAAACTCCATCGTGCGCATCAACACCGGTTTCCCTCCGATGGGAAGGAATTGCTTGGGTACCTCGCCTCCCATGCGGAGTCCTTTGCCTCCGGCTACGATGATGATGTATTTATTCATACAACATACCAGCTTTCACCTGAGCAACCACCTCTCCGCCCACAAGCGTTTCTGCCAGTGCATAAGCAAAGGGAAGTACTACGGCAGGGCCTTTACCTGTGATGATGTTGCCATCCTTCTCCACGGGTGCGGCGGTATATTCAGCACCGTCCAATTCGCCTTCGAATCCAGGATAGCAAGTAGCCTTCTTTCCTACGAGTAAACTTAAATGTCCCAACACCATAGGAGCGGCACAGATAGCGGCCAGATATTTGCCCGACTCGGCTTGCGCTTTCAGTGCGGCACACACACCCTCGTGAGCATCCAAATTAGCCGCGCCAGGCATTCCGCCAGGAAGCACCAGCATGTCGGCATCGGCCAAATCCGCAGCATCAAACAGGACATCGGCCACCACGGGCACTCCGTGGGCACCTGTCACCATTTCAGTGGGGTTGATGGAAACGGTGGTTACTTTCACACCTGCACGACGCAGGACATCTACAGTTGCCAAGGCTTCAATCTCTTCGAAGCCATCGGCTAAGAATACATATACGTTTTTCATTGCTCGTCACTATTTTAGTTTAAAGAAATAGGTAATCGTACCACTTTGGTTATTCACCTCGTTCACCGCATTGAAGCGTGCTTTGCGAGCAGCATCAAGGGCTGCTTTACGCAAGGCAGGATTCACGGTATTGGTGCGTCGGTGAATGTCGGCACTGATGACCTGTCCGGCAGGGTTTACGATGATAGTAACCACCACACGCCCTTCGTCCTGCACTGTATATTCGGGTCGGGGAAGTCCTCCCTCGCCCAACGTGCGGCCATTTAGGTCAAACGAGCCATATCCCCCTGTGCCTGTGATCTTTCCCGTTTCGCTATTCCCCTCTATGGAACCTTGAATGCCGGCACCCGTAGTGGCATCGCCACGATTCTCCATTGATGAACCTTTGCCAAACGCTCCGGCAATGCTACGGGCGGCAGCCTCAGCTGCGGCCTTCTCGGCCTCGGCACGAAGTTCGGCTTCGGTCTTCTCTTTTGGCTTTTCTACGGGAGTATTCACCTGCTTCTCAGAAGTCGCTTCAGTTGCTTTCGTTTCATTCTTCTTCTGCTCTATGGTCACGGTTTCTTCCTGCTCTTGAGAGATAATTTCCTCCCCTACCTGAGAAATATTTTTTTCAGGTACGGCAGAAATTTCTTTCGGCTCTGGCAGGATATCCACTTCGGTCATCTTATAGCGGTCACCATCTCCTTGAGCTACCAAATCGGCACCCAAAAGTACGGGCACACCACTCTCTGCTTGTGGTACGGATGTCCGTATGAAAAAGAGCCACAAGAGCAAGAGCAAGACACCATGCACAAGCAACGTGCCAAGCAAACCGATGAATTTTTCTTTGCGATTGTCGTTGTCCATACACACTTACTTCTCCGGACGGCGCGTAGCCAGCACCATCTTGAA
>CAZDAN010000011.1:0-2671 GCA_964503565.1 uncultured Bacteroides sp. | reverse complement strand
TGTGGCAAAAGCACCTTGATGGCATTGGGCGACACCATGGTGGAGGTAATCATGAAGAATATCAGCAACAGGAAGATGATATCCGTCATAGAAGCCATACTGAACTCGGGCGATATTTTTGTTCTTCGTTTCAGTGCCATAGTTATTTGGTTAATTCACAAAATCCATAAAGGCAAGTGTCTTAGCCTCCATCTCGTTCACAATGTTATCCACTTTGCCCACCAGATAATTGTAGGCAAACATGGCAACAATGCCCACCACGAGGCCACCTACGGTAGTAATCATCGCCTCGTAGATACCACTGGAAAGGAGAGTAATGTCGATGTTGTTTCCCGCATTGGCCATATCCCAAAAAGCTTGCACCATACCGGTGACGGTACCGAGGAATCCAATCATGGGTGCCCCACTGGCAATTGTAGCCATCACGGGCAGACGACGCTCAAGTTTGGCCACTTCCAAATTTCCGGCATTCTCGATAGCGGCTTGCACATCAGATGCCGGGTGCCCCATGCGGCTGATACCCTTCTCAATCATACGGGCAGCAGGGGTGTTGGTCATGCGGCAATAGTTGACGGCCGATTTGATGTCACCCGTATGAACATAGTCACGAATGCGCTCCATAAAGAGAGGGTCATCCTTACCCGCCTTATGCAAAGCGGCCAGGCGCTCAAAAAAGATATAGAAACACACTACGGAAAGCAAGGCCAGGACAATCATAATCCATCCGCCCTTGCAAGCCATATCCCACAAGCTCATTTCGGCCACGGCCGTTTCGGTCATTACTTCAGTCACCAGTTCTTCACCAGCCTGTATGGCTACATCCTGAGCCATCAATAGTGTTGTCAACAGATTCATAAAAGACATTTTTTATATTGTTCAATAGTAGTTTTCAATCCCATATACAGTGCATCACAGATGAGTGCGTGACCAATGCTGGCCTCGTCCACCCAAGGAATACATTCGTGTAAATATTGCAAGTTCTCCAAACTGAGGTCGTGTCCCACATTCAAACCCAATCCTTGAGCACGGGCCACTCGAGCGGCCTCAATGAAAGGAGCAATGGCGGCTTCGCGATTCTTTGCATAACCGGATGCATACGGTTCGGTGTAAAGCTCCACACGGTCAGAGCCAATCTTAGCCGCCATCTCCACAAACTTGGGAGAAGCATCCACAAATAGGGAAGTACGGATGCCTGCATTGTTAAATTCACCCACCACCTCAGTCAGGAAACTCTGGTTAGCCACCGTGTCCCATCCCGCATTGGAGGTTATCTGGTCAGGACTATCAGGCACCAATGTCACCTGATGCGGTTTCACCTTCAACACCAGGTCGATAAATTCCTTGGAGGGATATCCCTCAATGTTGAACTCGGTGCGCAACAAAGGGCGCAAGTCCACCACATCGGCATAGCGGATATGGCGCTCGTCGGGACGAGGATGCACCGTAATGCCATCGGCACCGAACTGTTCACAATCCTGAGCCACCTGCAAAATATCGGGATTATTCCCCCCACGGGCATTGCGAATGGTGGCTACTTTATTGATGTTTACACTTAACTTCGTCATTTTCTTGTTCAATTAAAAAAAAAGTCGCATTTTTGCGCTCGGATTAGATGTTGCAAAAATAACATATCTTCGTGAAATAGCATACATCTGCCGCAAAAAGATAAAGAATTTTAATAATCTAACAGCTATAAACATGAGATTTGCCCTCTTCGGAAACACTTATCAGGCTAAAAAGTCTGTCCACACCGAACACATCGTTCATCTGGTGCAGGCTCACGGAAGTGAGATATACATAGATGAAGACTTTCATCGCTTCCTGACAAAAGATTTAGGTATGGCTCTGAATCCCGACGGATTGATAGCGAAAGACGACAACTTCAGTGCCGATATGGCCATCAGTATGGGCGGCGACGGCACTTTTCTGCGCACGGCCAGCCGCATCGGACATCGGGGCATCCCCATCTTAGGAGTGAACACCGGACGATTGGGCTTCCTTACCGACGTAATGCCCGAAGAGATAGACGATGCCGTACAAGACATTATTGACGGACATTATCAGGTAGAAGAGCGTGCGACCTTGCACGTGACCACCCAAGGCGGACAACTGAAGGAATACCCCTTCGCCTTGAACGAAATAGCTGTATTGAAGCGCGACACTTCGTCAATGATAGCCATCCACACCAGCGTGAACGGCAACTACCTGACCACCTACCAAGCCGACGGATTGGTCATCGCCACCCCTACCGGCTCCACCGCTTATTCACTGAGCGTAGGAGGTCCCATCATGGTACCCCGCACAGGCACCTTTGCCATCACTCCCGTAGCGCCCCATAGCCTCAACGTCCGCCCCATTGTAGTGAGGGACGATTGGGAAATCACCCTGGAAGTGAGCAGCCGGAGCCACAACTTCCTCATTGCCATCGACGGACGTAGCGAAACATGTAGCGAAAACACTCGCATCACCATCCGCCGTGCCCCCTTCAACACCCGCGTAGTGAAGCGCAACGGCTACCAGTTTTTCCACACCCTACGCGAAAAAATGATGTGGGGAGCAGACACGAGGGAATAGGAGGTATCCAAGCAGACCTAAATTCAAGTGAATGAACTTAGGTTTGCTTCTGATATCACAGTGCATTCAAGGAGAAAGCCGCATCAAAGGGAATATA
>CAZDAN010000010.1:0-21129 GCA_964503565.1 uncultured Bacteroides sp. | reverse complement strand
CGGACGCAAGTAAATATAGTCCAGATACATTTCACGTGAATATTGGGATGTTTCACGCGGAAGAATAGAACATTGCAATTTCACACTGACTTTGATATCTGTCTGTCCATAGTTGCAGGCGGGCAGATAAAAATTCTCGGTCAATACAATCGTATCCACTCGCGTAGGATCAGATTTGAACTGTGTGCCATTACAGTTGAAAGATTGTTCATTACCCTCTTCATCCACATAATTGATATATGCCTTGAACTTGTTAGGTTTGTGTGTATCATCCGGGTGTGTCACGCTACGCGGCAATATGACAGCACAAATATCGTAATGTGCACTCAATGTATTATCGATACGGTAAGTAAGTTCCCAGTTCGATGTATTCTTTTCTGGAAGAATCTGCAAATAGGCACCTTCAGAAATGCTGTCCACAGCCAAGAAGCGAGTGTTGTAAATACAAAGTTTCTCTTCCGTTATATTATAAGTAGCCTCAGACTCAACCCACAGCTCACGGAAGAATGTCTGCTCCGGAGTATAAGGCCAAGTGGGAGTCTTGTATATCACCCCGTTGCTGCACTGGATTTCTTCGGCTCCCTGCAGCAGACCGCCTTCATCAAAAGGCTTATGGAACACATGATACACAGGTTTGCCCGGACGCTGTGTACCACGCACATACTGAACGGAAAGCAGAGAGTCCTGACTCCAGGGATTCAGTGTCATATTGAAAACAGCATCATCCATCAATGCACGGGTAGTCCAATAATGCTGCAAAGAGTCACGCTTAGCCACTTGGGTATCATAGACAAAATACTTTGAAGTCTCGTCCCAGGTTTGATTCCAAGCTTCCTTGACAGGAGCAACCACCCAATAGAGAGAGTCTTCACTATTGAGGTAACCAATTTCCTCCAGCATCTCGTTAAGCTCCACAATGACAGAATCCACATAGACTGGCACACCTTCAACAATTCCACTTGAGACAGAAGCATCTGCATCAAAATAATCCTCTTCATAATTTCTCAATGCCAAACCAACGGGACTGAGGTCTTCGTGGTCACTCAACATCTGATACAGATTGCGCTCGTAAGGCAACGGACGTGAAGCTACATGCAACACACCATTTTTGGCACGCAGGTTAGGCGTTGTCAATGCCACACCTTCAATCATCCCTTCACTGAAGTTGGCATATTTCTTGTTCAACAGCAACATGCGATTTTCTTCGCCTGACACCGAAGTGAGCGAACGCGAAAGATGGTTGAATATAAATGACTTCTCTACAACGGAATCACCCTGTGCCGTCTGCACCAGATTCAACAAAGAATCCTTGTTGAAGGTTCCATTGACAGGAGCCACCACGGTGAAACTCTGACCACCATCCAACAATTGGGCATAGCTCACTGAGGTCTTCTTATGCTTACGGAAAATTTTTGTTTCTTCCAACACTTGGCTGAAATCACTCAAATCAGGATTTGTCTTGATTTGCTGCCACAGGGTTGTATTGCTTCCAGCCTCGCCACTTCCCACATTACTGAAGTGGTCATCCCAATCCGAACAGGCTGCCAGACAACCTGCCAATAAGGGAATTGTATACAATATATTTTTTTTCATCTTTACCAGTTTTTTTATATTTAATTCTTAATCATGAATAATACAATGAAGTAATGACATCATCTTGTCACAATTCATAATTTATGATTAATGAGTATCCTCGCCCTCAGGACTACCGTAAACACTCTTGGGACACAGTTCGATATAGTCGAATGACAAGTAGCAGTTGGGGTCATCCAACACCTGGCGCAAGCGCAAAGTATAGGTCTGCTCAGAATCCAAATACCGTGTAGCCAATACCCTGCGCAGGTTGTTTGTGATTTCTCTAAGAGGGCTTCCTGTCCACTGACGATATGAGTCCATACCTTTCATAAAACCACGATTGTGCATAGCCTTATCATTGGCTCTGTTCTCTTCTTCATCGTCCGTATCGGGTTTCCATCCTACTGAAGCATCCCATCCACCCACACGCAAGTCTATCGGAATACCACAAGGCTCGTTGTTCAAATAAGCCTGCACCACTCCACGGTCTGCATTTGCGGTGTAACCGAAACGAATTTCATACGTTCCCGACGGAACAGGAGGCAACTTGAATGATACATCAAAGATACCACTGATAGTCACACCATTTGAATAGTAATGCGACCACCAGGTCTGATCACTGTGCACTCCTACAAAAGTTTCGTCACTGATGGTCCAGCCTGAGATATAGCCTTTCTTCATTCCTACCAACTGGTCGGCATTGAAACGGCCACGTCCGTTGCTGTTGATAAAATCGGGACTGAAAGTCGAACCATCCTTACGGATACGGCGGTTCAACACAATGTCGCGAACTTCCGTAGAATAGACCAATATATCGTCCAAATAGTGATAAACACCATTTAAAGCGTTCTGGTCGCTATTTCCAGACTCAGAAGCTGACAAGACTTTTACACCACGCACCTCGGCTCTGTTCTGCAGTCCTTTGCGATTAAGGAAAAGACCGGCTGCAGGACCGGCTGCACGCATGATAGTACCCGGACACATCGTCACATAATACTCTTCGGGGTCAGCAACAGAAGTCAGACAACAGGTCTCCAATACCTCTTTGGAGGCAGATAACATGGTGTTTTCATATACAATGCAATCCAATAAATGGTAGCTGACAAACCGATTCAGCGGATTCCGGCGGTGTGTGAAATCATCGTCATAGAGTCCGGCATCCTGCGGATAGGTCTCGTCATACACCGTCTTGGCGTATTCAATCAAATCATTAATCGTATAGATACCTTTCGCATTGAACACAGCATCCGGTTCTACGAAAGCCGTGTATTTGAAGTATCGTTTCGCCGGCCAAAGACAGAGCGATGAACCTTCAGCTTTACAACGCTTTTGCAATCCCTTGTACACTGAGTCCTCGCCGCAGGAATAGGTCTCGTCGATGTAAGACTTCAAAGAATCGTCCATACCGGTCAACTCCAGTGCCTGCGTAAACAGAGTCAATGTAGTATCCTCGGCAATCTTATCGGGCAACAGGTCGCTGCTACGGGAGATGACATTAGCCACCACGTGCACCACACCATTTGTCACAGAGTCGTCATACTCTATCATACGCGCGTTCTTATTAGCATAATAGACGAGCGCATTGTTGTTATAGATATCCGAATCACTGGAGAGCACGATGTAAGAGTCGTCCATATTCAATTCGGGCAAGGCTCCTTCACCAATGTCGGTGGTAAAGAAGGCTCCATTCCGGATGATGTGTGTGCGAACCAGTGTGTCGCACGTCTCATCAGTCATGCCTTCCAATGAACCGAACCCCATATTGGCAACATACTGCTCGACGGCCTCGTTGGTAGGTGCAAACAGGGTAAATTCTCCGTAGGTTGAAAGCAATGCATAATAGGGAGTGCGCTTCAGAATATCAATGAAATGCCCGAAACGCTCAGGGTTCTCTTCCAGATATCCAGCTGCCGTCACTTTGGTGGAGGCGTAGTAGTTCACTACCACATCGTCATTGTCCACACAAGCTCCCAGTCCGAAACTCAGACACAGGGCGCAAGCTATATATTTAAATGTTCTCTTCATAACTGTATTTACAATTTACATTTTATACATTTCAGAAGTCAGGAAACAGCATGCAGCACATTCTGCATCCACACTTCTTTTTTTTATTTGTTGGTTGTCAATTCGGAATCTTCCAAATCAGCATAGGCCGAATTCTGCTTGAGCAGCGGATTCACCTTCAACTCGCTTTTTGCATAGGGGAAATAAATCCTGTCCGGATTGGCCAACTTGATTCTGATAGCATTCACATTCGACTGATATTTGCGAACAGCCAAAGTGACCAAACGTGAATTGTTTCCGTCACGACGAGCCAGTCTTACCAAATCAAACCAACGCTTTCCCTCAAACAGGAACTCGCGCTGACGTTCGGCTATCAACACCTCCTCCATCAGTTCCTTTGTGTTCACATAATCTTTCAGTTTCAGGGTCTCTGTCAGATTGTTAGCACGCTTGTTCACCGTATTGATTAGTGCAAAAGCCTCTTCATACTTGTCCGGTCCCAATTGAATCAGAGCCTCCGCCTTGATAAGAAGCATATCAGTCAGACGATAGAATATCCAGTTGGCATTGTCCTGTCCACGATACGACATAACCAGATTAAGATCCTTTTCTGTGCTAACATTCTGTGTCTTGAACGTGACATCGTAGAAGAAGTATTTGCGGACGTAGTAATTTGAATTGTCTACCTCAATGCTGGTGTATGCACGTCCGTCGGTCTTCTTGAACACTTCGTTGGTACCCAACACAACGTCCTTACGCAGAAAGTCAGGGGCACTCAATCGTCCGTTCATATTGTTGGAATTTCCATAGTAATTGGCAACCCACTTGTTCTGATTGCTTTGGTTGATTTCAAAGTAAAGTTCAAACAGACTTTCGAATGAGTTTCCCCTGCCGAAAATCTCATAATAAGAGTTTCCACACACTGAGCTACCAATAGGCTGTTCCATAATCAAGGGAATGGAATCTATTAACTCAATATTGGTGACTCTTCCTTGATAATCCAACATTGTTTCATATTGGTTACGCTTGAAGTCTATCACCATATCGCAATACTTGATGCTATTTTCCCAATCCCCTTTCCACAGATAGAGGTCGGCCAGCAATGCCCAAATGGCTACGCGGGTAATACGACTGGTGTTCTCTGCATAAATCACGTTGGTATAGTCCAATTGATAACGGCGCACGGCATTGTTCTTCACACTTTCCAAATCAGTAATCAATGAGTCCAACACATCGTTGAAAGGTGTTGCAGGAAGCATGTAGTTCTGCGAATCATCGATACTCGGTTCTGTCGTATAAGGCACATCGCGGAACGTACGTACTAAATAAAAATAGCACAAAGCACGAAGAGCCGAAACCTCGGCAACATGAGCCAACATTTCAGACTCGGAATAATTGGGGTCGATGTCCTGTACCAAGGGAGCATAGTGGCACACGGTGTTGCAACGATTGATTGTCCGATAGAACACAGACCAATTACAGAGGTCGTTGGAAGGAAGCAAATTCTCCTTCAATATTTCATTGACATTATTGGGAACGTTAGAACCTGCCTTCACATTGTCAGACCGCAATTCCCCCCACACGCCCATACGTGTCAGAAAGTCTTCACTTTCCATCGCCTCGTAACAGCTGTTCACCACACTAATCACGTCATTCTTGTCGGTCCAGTAGTTTTCCAGTACCACCTCGTTCATCGGCAGGATTTCCAAGAAGTCATCGCAACTTGTCAGCCCGACTGTGACGGAAAGGGCGCAAACTATATATTTGAGTTTTTTCATAAGTTTTTAAGTTTATGAGTTTTTTATGTTTATAAGTTGAGTTATCAGAACTGCACTGTCACACCAGCAGTAAATGATTTGGCACGCGGTGTCTGAGCGTTATCAGTCACAATGCCCAATCCACCGTAACCTACTTCGGGGTCAGCACCTGAATACTTGGTCAGGCAGAAGAGGTTATTGGCTGACACATACAGGTCAAGACGACTGAGCCCCAACTGCTTGATTACCCGTGGAGCGAACGAATAGTTCAACTGGGTATAGTTCAAACGGATGAACGAACCATCCTCTACAAAGCGATCGCTGCCTAACCAGTTGTAACCATGCTGACGAAGAGCACGGGGTACACTGGTGATGTCACCCTCAACACGCCAACGCCAGTTGACAGCACGGCTCTGGTTGTTGTTTGAATACATGTTTTCAGCATTCATACGGGCCTTGTTGATAATCTTGTTTCCATAGCGGAAGTTGAACTGGTTGTTCCATGAGAAGCGTCCGAACTTGAACTTGAAACCAAAACCTCCAGTGAACTTGGGTAATGAAGAACCCAAATAAACAATATCCAATTCATCAATGGAACCGTCGGAATTGATATCCTCATAAATGGCATCACCACCACGGAATTCGTGGTCAACAGACCCAGCGCAGAACATCATCGGCTTGGTCATCTGATTTTCATCAAGGATAACCACTCCATCCTTATCACGCACAACAGGAGCATTGGGACCGCTTACGCCAGGAATTTCCTCTGGCGAATACTCTGAATACTGGTAAACGCCTTTGTAGCGGAAACCATAGATGCTTCCCAAGGCATGGTTCAGCTCCACACGCGACAGATAAGAACCGTTGTTGCGGTCAAACTCGTTGTTCAAGCTGGCCAGACAGGTTTCGTCCATCTCTGTCACCTCATTGCGGTTGTTGGCAAAAGTGATGTTGAAGTCCATAGCGAACTTTCCGGCCTTGATAATCTGGTTACCATTCAGGTTGAACTCCCAACCAATGTTTTCCATGTTACCTACGTTCTGCCATGCCAAATTCGGATAACCCGAAGAAGTAGGAATACCACGATTGGCCATCAACAAGTCGCTGGTGTATTGCCAATAGAATTCCACATTACCGGTGAGGCGGTCGTCAAAGAATCCGAAGTCTGCACCCAAGTTATAAGTTTCCTTCTCTTCCCACTTCAGATTTTTCATACGGATGTTATTGGGGTGCACAGAACCGCTTCCCATATAACCACCACCATTGGCATACTTGCTGAAATAGAGGTATTCCGAACCAGGTTGCTTGCCCACAATACCCCATCCCGGACGGATAGAGAGCATCGAAATCCAAGGCAGAGCATTCTGGAACCATGTCTCGCGGCTGACGTTCCAACGGACAGAGAATGCCGGATAGTTACCCCAACGCTTGTCGGCACCGAACTTGGTGGTTCCGTCACGACGTACCGAGAAATCGGCCATGTAACGTCCCTTGTAAGCGTAATGAGCTGAGTATGTGAAATAAATGCTTCGCCACTGTCCGCTGCCGGTATTCATATCAGCAATGATTCCGTTTGCACCTGTACTCTGGATACTTCCTGAGGGAGTACCCCAAGTGACGGTGCTCTGTGAAGTGGATTCACCGCTTGTCAACTGTCCGCGCAACAACATTGTGAGTGAGTGATCGCGATTCTTAAACACCGGTGTAAAGGTCAACGTATGGGTGGTTGTAATACCAAAGTTCTTTGATGAGTTGGCCGTTGTACGATTACTCTGCTTACCATTCTGGTCATTCCATCCTGCCGTATTGAGCGATGAAGGCATGTACTGATCTTCGTAACGGTTGAAGATATTGAACAACACCTTACCCTCGTAGTTCAGACGCGAAGTGTCGTCACCCAATCCCAACAAATCATAACGCAGTTTGAATTCCGGTTCAATATTATAGCTGGTCTCGTGGTTCTTTGCCTCATAAGCCAAAGCTATCGGATTCGGAATGTTGTTCTTGTTATAATCTTGCATCTGGTCACGAAGTTCACTTGAAACACTCGGCAACATATGGTAGAACTGATCCAGATCATTCCCATATCTGTCCTGCTCATAGATAGAGAGGTTAGGCATACGGTTGTAGGCAAGTTCCAAAAGGTTACCATTGTTCTTCTGGTTGTTCGTGTAAGTCAATGAGATGTTTGTTTCTATCTTGATACGGTCGCTCACAAAATAGTCCAAGTTCACACGCGAGGTGAAACGATCGAGCTGCTGTTTGATGATTGAACCTGTTTCACGGTCATAACCGGCACCGATACGGAAGTGTGCCTTTTCACCACCCCCCGTCAATGAAACGTAGTGATTCTGGCGATAACCAATCTGTTTCACCGCATCCAGCCAGTCGGTATTGTTGTTGTACATCTCATATTCCGAGAAACTGGGGTCATAGTTCAACTCCACAATGTTGCTGGCCACATCACTGAGCGAAGGATTGAAATACTCCTCCTTCAACAGCATGGTGTATTCGTCACCATTCAGCATCTTGTAACCTTCGGGCTGGTAAGTAGCTGTCAGGCGATAGCTGTATCCCACTTTCGTCTTACCACGTGTACCACGCTTAGTCTTGATTTCAATAACACCATTGGCACCCTGTGACCCCCAGATGGCAGTAGCAGCAGCATCTTTCAACACCGAGATGCTCTGGATATCCTCGGGGTTCACATTAAGAAGCTGTGCAAAGCTCTCCTCGTTGGCAGAATTGAAGTCGAAGTTATCCGTATTGGTTGACATCACATTGCCATCGACCACAATCAGCGGTTCGCTGGAGCCGTTGATATTGGAGACACCACGCAAACGCATTGAGGTTCCGGCACCCAAGTTGCCAGAGTTGGCTACAATGTCAAGACCGGCAATACGGCCCTGCAAAGCTTCATCCACGGTAGTGATACCCAATCCTTCAAACTCCGTCATATCAATACTCTGACGGGCGGTAGAGATTTCATCCAACGGAATGGCCAGACCTGAACCTTCGGCCTTCCTCTTTTGAGTGATAACTACCTCTTGAATCTGGTTCTCATCTTTCATCCGGATATAGAACTTTACCTTATCAATTGGTAAGGTGACAGTCTTGTATCCTACGTATGTCACACGCAGTTTGTTCTTCGGATTCTTCAACCTGAAGGAGAAGTTTCCGTTCATGTCCGTCACGGCATTGGCCACGATACGGTTGGCAGCATCCAACTCCACCACATTAGCAGCCATCACTGGTCCGAAATCATCGACAACCGTACCGCTAATGATGTCGCCTACCTTTTGAGCAAACGTACTGCCGACTGACAATCCCCCACCGAGAATCATCAATCCCATTATCTTTGTTATTCTACTTGTACTCATAATTTTTCGATTTTATTTAATCTCCATCGTGTTCCTTACTTTTTCTTATAGAAAAGAGGCTTGTCAATCAGATGGATAACGGCTGACGACGTTGTTTCTATCGCTGTCACGGTCGCGGCGTCCTTACCACTATATTGATATTCACGCGCCATCAGGTTATAAAGTTTCTTGCCGTTCACTTCTGTAGTAATCACCTTGCTCGGTTCAGGACTACCAGCATTGTCATACAGTACAATCTCATTACCTTCGGACGAAGCAGAGATACGATAAAACCGCTTGGTTGAAGGGTCAATAAGAGCTGTTTCAAAATCACCACTCTCGGGAGCTGCATCAATGAAGAGTGCATTATCCTGGATGTGATAGCGCAAGAAACTTTCAATGGCTAGCGAATCACGGGTCGAACCGGTCAGGTCTCCGGCTTCAGCAGCAGCATTGACGGATTCCCAAGTGGGCAATTGGCCTGTGCGCTGCAATTCTTCGATACTTTCATTTGTAGGAACATATACCGAATAGTGATAGGTGTTAAACAACGAGAGATTGGTGCCACCACATGCATAGCTGTTGTCACGGATGGTCTCGTACAAAGAGCTTCCAGCCATCAATTCGCTGAACTTGGAGAACTCCTCGTGCTCGTTCAGAATGTCATGCACTGTCTTGCGGGTTCCCAAGATGGGACCTCCCTCCAGGATGTAACTCTTTCCATTACCCCCCTGCGACTTCTGGTCATAGATGACACTTACGGGGATGGGAGCTTTGTTTCCGAATCCATCACCTTCGTTGATTTGGAAACTACCGGCCACTGTCATGCCATTAACTCCCAATCCGACATTATCCACACGGATTTCCGTACCACCCTTGGTGCGGTAATACTTGTGTCCGTCTTCCACATTACCAATTACTATGTGCGTTTCCAAAACATCCTTCAGGCGGTTGGAGACTTCCCCATAGTCTCTGACTTCGCCGATGCTGTCACCCAGTTCACGGGTGGTCAAATCGTAGTTCCACTTGCTGGCCCACACGCGCTCGGTCTTGTTTACCTTTGTGGGGTCATAATGGAAGCGGTAGAGCTGGGTCTTACCCTTTCCGTAAGAAACGGGGTCAACATACTCCAACAAGGCATTGTTTGTGGGGATAAAGAAACTGTACTCGGCATTCAGCGAGTTCAGATATACGTTATACTGCAGATTCTCTACCGCCCAATATAAAATCTGCATGGTTTCATTGATCAATGCGGGGAACAACACACTGATGTAGGACGTGGGTGTATATACTTTATTGGTCAGATACACCGCACCGTTACATCCCAACCATACAGAGTCAATCTTGCTCTTCTCCAATCCCATTGGGTCATTGGCGTCATTCAACACATTGTTGAACTTTGAAGGCACTGATGTGATGAACGAGCTGAGCATATTCACGTTGATTAGCTCTGCCACCACCTTGTCGGGTACATTCTCCCAAGTGCCATAATAGTCCTTCAACACACTGCCATTGCCATCCTCGCCATTCCAATAAGCATTCATAGCTGCATCGGAAGGAACCATCATCACAGCCATGTCGCGCTGCATGGCTATGTTGCCCTCCAGATTGTTCAGACCGGCATAGTAGGCATTCCATTCAGGGTCAAACTTCAAAGTAGAAAGTACGGCTTTGCCGGCAGGAGTCTGGTTCAGAGCAACACCGCCCACAGACTTATTTGAGAAAAAGCGCTTGGTGAAGACCGTATCCACATTCGTCTGATACAGGTAATTATACTGCTGGGTGATACTGCCATTATCATTTGCGTTGCGATCGGGGTACGGAGCACAATAGCGTTCCAACAGGCTGTTGTAGATGGTCGTGTTCGATTTGCCGGCAATCAGTTCGGCCATGTTAGGACGCGGAGTGATAACCTCAGCCATACGGTGGATGAACCCGTTAGAGCACTTGATGTTGCCCTCTTCTACCGGCACTCCGTTCACACTGGCATCACCCGCCTTACGATCGGTTGTATAGTTGAACAGGAAATTGTAGTCGTCGTTGGTAATCCTCTTGTTGGCCAACTGCTTCTCGATAAAGAACAACAAGGGCACGACAGAATTGTCAGTCATGCACACCATTGGTGTCCCCTTGTCACGGTAGTATTTCCAATAACGGTTGTCAGGCATCTGCTCAGCCGTCAACACGGGAACAGAGTCGTACACCGAATTCGATGCATAACGGCGCATACATTCGCCCTCGACCGGAGGCGTTCCCTGAACACTGGGCAAAGTACTCAACTGCATGGAGTTGTCAAGCATGCTTCCGAAGAGAAGCAACTTCTTTTGCGAAACGGAAAGTTGGTCATAACTGCCCACTCCCCATGAATTGTTACGATAAAAACGTTCGTAGGCATCGTCATCGGCCACAAACAATGTTTTTGACCCCGTCTTGTCCAACACTTCTTTGTAGCCCAAGTCCTCAATCATACGCACGGTGTTGGTGAAGTTTCCTTGCTCGTCCAACCAACTGTAGATACTCGAACCCCACCCCTCCGGGGTACGCTCGTCCAAGTCATACTTATCGGTACACGACACGAAGGCACTACTACCAGCCAACAGCACTCCGGCAGCCAACACTGCCAAGTGACGGCTCTTCCTAAAGATTTGTTTTTCGGTTTTCATACTTTTAATGGTTTATTCTTGATTTCTGATTTTTAATTTTGTTCATATCACTCTCTTGGATTTTCAGTGCTGTGCACACTTTTTTCATGATGCAAAATTAAAAAGAATCAAGCAACTTAATTTATTTTTTTGTTTATACGACTTTATGATTTGTTACACAGGTTTTGCTCATGTCTCATGCTCTTTTCTTTTTGATTCAATATGAAAAAAATCGCCCAAACAAGGCAAAAATGCTGTTTTTTTTAAATAAAATAGCAGTAAATCAACATGAGAAAAAGGATGGAAAATGGAAGAATAAAAGAGAAACGGAAGCGTTCCAAAATCTATTTGAGAAAGAAAGAATTCTATCAGGTGTCCGAGTGGAATCTGTCAGCTGACGGAATCCGGTCGGACACCTGATAGAATTTCAATTGTCTCAGATAGATTTCGGTGGGATTTACGAAGCAATCCGACTATGGCTGTATTCACTCATATTCATACAGCTTGACATGCAGCGCTTTGAAGTCGCCCACGGAGATGCGCACATGGCGGCCTTGGTGGGTTTGGTCGCCATTGAGGCTGCGTAAGCGGGTAAATGAGCCATCGGGATTCACCTTCACCTCATCGACTGAAGCCAAGCCGAGGCGCTTGCCTTTCCACTCCGGAAGCGAATCAGTTGCTTGGGAGGCGACAGAGGCATTGCCTGTTTGGACAAAACCGTCTTCACCCAATGCCTGACGGGCGGTGGCCATCTGCTTTTCGGCCTTGGTTGCAAACTCAATGACGATGCCATTGCCGGCCACGAGGTATTCGTTGCGAGCCAACCGGAGGATAAATCCGCCGCCTTCGGGCCACGTGCTGCCGTCGGTGGCGCGGGCATCCCACGGCAGGGTGAAGAAGTGGCGGCAGGTGAGCATCTGGTCGCCCCATTCAATGATGCGTTCTTTGTTCTGTTGGTCAAAGAGCAATCCTCGCATCACGCCTTTGCCTTGACGGGAGAGGAGCAGAGGCGACAGCTCGGCCAGATGGCGGTAGGCACGCACGAGGGTGTTGGAAGGGTCGTCGGAGCCGCCTTCGATAGAGAAAGGGCTGATGCCGATGGCATCGTGCCGGGCAAAGATGTAATAGGCACGAACACCGTCGTTGTCGGTCAGTTTCACTTCAGGAATGAACAAAGGATTGTTCGGCAAGTGATACTTGGCTACCCATTCGGGGAATCCGTTGTCGTAGAGGTCGGGAGCCAACATGTCTATAGCGGGAGCACCACAGTGCCACACATCTATGAGGTGGGCCAGAGGACCGGCCGAAGGATATTCCCCCGGCTTGCGCCCCCGGCTGTTCATGGCAGCATTGACGTAGAGGGGCACATCGTAGATAGCCCGTGCGCTCTGTGCCATACGTTGCACATAACGGGCATAGTGATAAGCCATGAACAGCTCATCGGTATAGATGTCGGCACCGAACATTTGTTCCCATGTGCCCGAAGTGGGACATCCCTGAGCACTCCATTTCTCCATCATATATGGGTGGAGTGTCTTACGGTGTTTCTTCAGGTACGAAACCAGCTCGGTGGGCACAGCTGAGTTGAAAGCCTTGTCGGCAGCGGGTGAATGGTCGCGCGCCGACTCCAACATGCCGATTTCGTTCTCAATCTGAATCATGATGACAGTACCATGCCCCTTATCCGCCTCAGCAATGTGTGAAAGCCAAGCGGAAAAGGCACGATTGTCAGCCTGAAATACATTTTCGGAAAAGACACTGGCTATCTCCAGCGGCTTTCCGCTCTGATTCTGTGAGCGGGGATACTTGCGCCAGTCCTGCTTGAACCACGTGGGAACATAGCAACTCATGGAATTTTTCCAAGCACCAAACCACAGGAAGACCACCTTCAGACGGTTTGCCCGTGCCTGCTGGAGCACTTTGTCAGTGAGTGAAAAATCAAATTCTCCTTCGACGGGTTCCGTCAAATCCCAATAGGCAGGCACCAGCACAGTGTTCAGCCCCATGCGGGCCAACTTGGGGAAGATGCGTTCAATGTCCTCGCCACATGAGGCTGAGGAGTTGCCCAACTCGCCCCCCAACACCAGAAAAGGTGCACCATCGACCACCAGCTGAGTGGCCTTTCCCTGCCGGGTGAGCCGGCTGTGCTGTGCCCACAGACAAGTGGAAAGCAGGCAGCAGGCCAATGTAAGGATAAATGTTCTTTTCATCGGTTCGTCAGTTTTCATTCCTGAATTTTCTTACTTGCACAGTTCCATCACTCATGACACGGCGTTCGATAATCAAGCCACAGGAGGATGCTTTCGCGGGACGGCCACACACATCAAAGTAATCGGTACGCACGCATGTAGCAGCCTTCTCAGCTTGTGGCTTGTCAAAGCCCGCAGCCTTGTCCACGAACTGCCAATTCTCGAAACATAACTTCTCAGCTTCGGTACAAACGAAATATACATTGTGGTTTCCCTTCAGTAAAGAGACATTCAACGAATCAACCACGAACGTACGTATTGCTCCCTCGGTGTCGAAACTGAAGCGTGCAACCGGCTCGGCCGCTCGTTTGTCAAGACGGACTTCCAATGTACCGGCACCTGAAACGGTCAAGTTCAAGGCGACGGCACCCTGAGTGCCAAAATCAACGCCACGAACCATCGTCCAGTCTCCGGCCTCCATCACCACGCGTTTACCATCCTTGGCAAAGTCTTCGTAAGCAAGCCCTCCGGCCGTTGACATGGTTGTTGCCGGATGCAACAGATAGGGGTCCAGTTTCTTCAGAGCAGTTGGGGCACTGTTGTTCATCACGGCTTTGGAGATGCTCTGCGTCTGTTCGTTTACCGTCACCTTGCTCACTCCGATAGAACGAAACCCCGAGGCTTTGGAGCCACTGGCTTTCTCCAAAGACATGTTGTGATAGAACAGGTAATAATTGTCGCCGAACTTTTGCAGATGAGTGTGATTGTTTCCGTAGGAATATCCAAAAGTGCCAGGGTTGGCAAGGTATTCTTTCTTATATTCCCACGAAGCGGGATTAAGCGGCTCGGTCGTGGTCATATAACACATCGAGCATACGCCAGGAGCCGCTGCCGAACTGCCGTATGAGGACCAAGCGTTGCGGTCAGTCCAACTCGTACAATAAGTGTACACCAACTTGCCATCCATCACATTCAGTTCGTTGGCTTCGAAATGATAAGGGGCAGGAATTTCCACTGCCTCACCAACAACCGACACCATATTGTCTCCCAGCTTGACAATATGCGAATTGCCGGGTTGCAAATGGTTTCCCTTAGAGTTCGGTTCGCCTCCACCAAAGGCCAGCCAACCGGTGCCATCGGCATCAATCACCACACCCGGGTCGAAAGGCCAAGTGCTGTCAGATGCTCCGGGGGTGCTGTGAGAAATAAGTGATTTCTTCAAAGGCGACTTCCAAGGACCGGTGGGCGAAGTGGCAGTGATGACCCCCACTCCACCACCGCTATTCGAGAAATAGAGATAGAAATGGGTAAGCCCGTCCTCCTCCACCCGGCTGACAATGGAAGGCGCCCACGATGCTACGCACCACGAACCGCAAACGGAGGCTACATCAATGATGCCGTGATAAGTCCAGTTCACCATATCGTCGGTTGAGAAGACGACCAAACTCTTGATAGCACCGTAGTTATTCTCCCCCGCACCATTGTTTACCACGTATTGCTGATGGTCGTTTGTCCCATACACATATAACCGGCCATCGTGCACAATCGCTGTAGGATCGGCACAATAAATACTCGCACTGATGGGATTACCCGTACCGGGAGCTTTGAACGGCTCTGCCAAATCATCACCCAAAGCAACCGCACTACATGCTGATACGAGCCCTATCAGAAATATTCGTTTAATGTCCATACAAACAATTTATTTTATTTGCAAAAGTAGTCAAAAATCCCCCACCGCAGTTTTTATTTCGTCTCAAATCGTTGTTGCAGCATCTCATTCTGGAAAATACGACTTGCATTTTCCGGCAAACGTATCTTCCAACAACTAAAAGAGGGTGTGTCAAAAAAGCATTCTGACACACCCTCTTCGGATTCTTATACCTTATATATATATTATGCTTGAGCCAACTCTATCACCTTATCGACGGCAGAGAGGATTCCTTCGGGGTTCTTACCACCAGCGGTAGCGAAGTGAGGCTGACCCCCACCGCCACCTTGGATAAGGCGGGCGGCCTCCTTCACCAATGCACCGGCCTTGAGACCAGTAGCCACGAGGTCGTCGCTAATCATGACGGTAAGCATGGGTTTGCCTTCGGCCACACTACCGATGACGCAAAGGAGGTGTTCGGGGATGGCTTGGCGCACCTGGAAAGCGATATTCTTCACTGCATCAGCAGGCATAGCCAACACAGCCTTCACCACCGTCATGCCGCCAACTTCCTTGGCTTCGCTGATGAGGCGGTTCTTCACCTCGGCCTCTTTCTCCTTCATAAAGTCCTCTACTTGCTTCTTCAAGCCGGCATTCTCTTCAATGTGCTTGCGGATGGCAGCCTTCAGGTCGGATGCGTTATTGAAGAGGGCGCGCAGGTCGTTCATGGTGTCCTGAATGGAATCGAGCATCTCCTCCACCTTGGCACCTGTGATGGCCTCGATACGGCGCACACCAGCGGCAACGCTACTTTCGGAAAGAATCTTCACCATACCAATTTTACCCGTGGCCGACACATGGGTACCGCCACAGAACTCTACAGACGAACCGAACTGAACCACGCGTACGCGGTCGCCATACTTCTCGCCGAAGAGGGCGATGGCACCTAACTCCTTGGCCTGCTCGATGGGCAGATCACGATAATCGGTCAAAGGCACGTTTTCGCGAATCTTAGCATTAACCAAGTGTTCTACCTGACGGATTTCCTCGTCGGTCACCTTCTGGAAGTGAGAGAAGTCAAAACGGAGACTTTCGGGAGAAACGAGCGAACCTTTCTGCTCGACGTGTGTACCGAGCACTTCACGCAATGCCTCATCAATAAGGTGGGTGCACGAGTGATTGGCAGCACAAGCGGCGCGCTTGTCAGTATCAACGCAAGCCATCATAGGAGCCTCGGGATGTTCGGGCAACTTCTTGGCAAGATGGATGGGAAGGTTGTTCTCCTTCTTGGTATCAATGATGTCGATGGTCTCGAACTCACTGACGAGCACACCGGTATCGCCCACCTGACCACCACTCTCAGCGTAGAAGGGAGTCTTGTCGAGCACAATCTGATAAAGAGTCTGATTCTTCTGCTTCACCTGACGATAGCGAAGGATGGAAGTTTCGTACTCGGTATAGTCATAGCCGACAAACTCAGTATCTCCTTCCTTCAATGTTACCCAGTCGCCCGTCTCTACGGCGGCGGCATTGCGGGCACGTTCCTTCTGCTGCTGCATCTGAGTGTTGAACTCGTCGATGTTCACAGTAAGGCCGTTCTCACGACAGATAAGTTCGGTCAAATCGAGGGGGAAGCCGTAGGTATCATATAAAGTAAAAGCATTGACACCGTTGATTTCGCTCTTGCCGGCGGCCTTCACCTCGGCCATCACCTTGTCGAGCAGGCGGATACCTGTCTCAAGAGTACGCAGGAACGATTCCTCCTCTTCCTTCATCACCTTCTCGATGAGTGTCTGCTGGGCCTTCAGCTCGGGATAAGCATCACCCATATTGCCTATAAGAACAGGCAACAGACGGTACATGAAGGCCTCTTTCTGGCCGAGGAAAGTGTAACCATAGCGTACGGCACGACGAAGGATACGGCGGATGACGTAACCGGCCTTGGCATTGGAAGGCAACTGACCGTCGGTAATAGAGAAAGCAATAGTACGGATGTGGTCGGCAATGACGCGCATGGCTACGTCGGTCTCACGGGCAGCACCATACTGAACACCTGCCAACTGGCCGATGGCACGGATGATGGGTTGGAACACGTCGGTGTCGTAGTTCGACGTTTTGCCTTGCAGAGCCATACAAAGGCGTTCAAAGCCCATGCCAGTGTCAATCACCTTGGCGGGTAACCCTTCGAGTGAGCCGTCAGCCTTGCGATTGTATTGCATGAACACGAGATTCCATATTTCAATGACCTGAGGATGGTCGTGGTTCACCAAGTCGCGACCACTCACCTTGGCACGCTCTTCGGCAGGACGGAGGTCGATGTGAATCTCCGAACAGGGACCACAAGGGCCGGTGTCGCCCATTTCCCAGAAGTTGTCCTTCTTGTTTCCATTGATGATATGGTCCTTGGGCAGGTACTGCTCCCAATAGCCGGCGGCTTCGTCGTCGCGGCCAAGGTTCTCCTCAGGGCTACCTTCGAAGACGGTGGCGTAGAGGTGCTCGGGGTTGAGCTTGAGCACGTCCACCAGATACTCCCACGCCCAGCTGATGGCCTCCTTCTTGAAATAGTCACCGAAGGACCAGTTGCCGAGCATCTCGAACATGGTGTGGTGGTAGGTGTCATGTCCCACTTCTTCGAGGTCGTTGTGCTTGCCACTCACGCGCAGACACTTCTGCGAGTCGGCCACGCGCTTGCTTTTGGCAGGGGCATTACCCAAGATAATGTCCTTGAACTGGTTCATACCGGCATTGGTAAACATCAGTGTGGGGTCATCCTTGACCACCATGGGAGCCGAGGGCACAATCAAGTGCTCCTTTGACTCGAAAAAGCTCTTAAAAGAGTCTCTGATTTCGTTTGCTGTCAACATATTTATACCTTATTATATATTTATCTGAAAAATGATTTGCAAAGATACGCTCTTTTTCGTATTTTTGCCCCCATTATTGGATAAAAGTTAACTGAGAGAGGTGTAAATAATTTCATTTTCACCAAAAAATGAAGAAAAAGACATGCGAAAAGTATATTATGTGTATAATCCAAAGACGCGCACATACGACCGCATATACCCAACCCGACGACAACGGATGTACAGTATTATGCGGCGCATTTCCTATGCAGTAGGATTCCTGATTCTCCTTTTCGGCGGTATATATTGGTTCCTTGGCACTCCATCGGAAAATGCTTTACGCATCGAAAACTCCCAATTGGAAGCGCAGTACGAAGTACTTTCGCACCAATTGGATGAGGCATTGGGTGTATTGGAAGATTTGCAGCAGCGCGACGACAACCTCTATCGCGTCATATTGCAGACCGACCCCATTTCGCCCTACATACGAAAGTCGGGGAACGGAGGAGTCTATCGCTACGAACATCTGGAAGAAATGGCCAATGCAGACATGATTATCGAAACATCCCAAAAAATTGATTACCTGAAACGCCAGCTTTACATACAATCCAAGTCGTACGATGAAGTCGTAGCCCTGTGCAAGCAGAACGACGAACGCCTGCAATGTATTCCCGCCATACAACCCGTGGCAAACAAAGATTTGAAATACACGGCATCAGGTTACGGACGACGTATCGACCCTATTTACAAAACGGTGAAGTTCCATCACGGCATGGATTTCTCGGCCAACACCGGCACACCGGTATATGCAACAGGAAATGGCACCGTCACCTCCTCGGGTTGGGAAAGCGGCTACGGACTGACCATAGAAATTGACCACGGCTTTGGTTACCAAACCCGATACGCCCATCTGAGCAAAACGAATGTCAGACGCGGACAAAAAGTGAAGCGAGGAGAAATCATCGGACTGGTAGGAAGCACAGGAAAGAGCACTGGTCCTCATCTCCACTACGAGGTGGTGAACAGAGGACGGAAAGTAAATCCTGTAAACTATTACTTCATGGACCTCACCGAAGAGGAATACGACCAGATGATTCAGATGGCAGCCAACCACGGAAAAGTGTATGATTAAAGTTGAGAGTTAAAAGTTAAAAGTTGAAATTAAATAAAGAATAGTCATAATTCAAAATTCATAATTAAAACAATGCCCTACAATCCCGACAAAGAGCTGAAACTCTATTACTCCATCAGCGAAGTGGCAGAAATGTTCGAACTGCCCGTAAGCCTTCTACGCTATTGGGAGAAGATGTTTCCCGAAACCATCACCCCCCACAAGGCCGGAAGAGGAGTCAGACAATACCGGAAAGAGGATATCGACAACATCCGTATCGTCCATAATCTGGTAAAGGTCAAAGGAATGACATTGGCCGGTGCCAAACAAGTGTTGAAGAAAAACAAAACAGGCACAGTACAATCCGTCGAAGTCGTCGAACGTCTGAAAAGCATTCGAGAAGAATTGGTAAAGATGCGCAAGGAGTTAGACTATGTTGTGTGAGAACAGCCTCGCAAGTTTTTACTTATGAAAACTTTATTTCTTAAAAAAACATAATTATTAAACATTTGTACGAACTAAAATTGCTCAATATAAAAATAATGCCTACCTTTGCATCGGTAAACAAATCCAATGGATAAGTTTATCATACAAAATAAGAAATTGTTGTTTTTAGGGAGAAATATCTGCAGTGATGCACATAACTTCCGGATTATTATATTTTAATAATCTTTTTTATATACCATCAAACTTTGAATTAGACATAAGATTAGTGAAAACGTCTCGCAGTGATGCGAGACGTTTGCTTTTTATTCAAACGGGAAAAACTAATTGAAGACCTTGCGCGTGTGTATTCCGCGTACTTAATTTATATATTGCCAAAATTCTACACCATATTGGCTACAATAACAAAAAAAACTGTATCTTTGCATTTGATTGAAAAAGGTTTTCAGGCTATGAAGATTGCAATACTTACATCCGGCATACTTCCCATTCCTGCTGTACAAGGGGGAGCGGTGGAGAACTTGATTGACTACTATCTGGAGTACAACAATCTGCATCGGCTTCACAACATTACGGTTTATAGTATTGCCCCCCCCCACTCTACTCTGAAGGCCAACACTTCGCATACGCACTATCACTATGTGAAGATGAAGTCACTATGGCATCGGTTGAAGAGAGCGTGGTTTGTGCGCACTCATAAGAATGGGTATTATAATTCCTACATTGAATACTTCTTCCACGAATGCCTGAAGCGCATAAGGGGGCAACGCTACGATGCTGTTATCCTCGAGAATCGTCCAGGTTATGCTCTCCCTGTGTCAAAGGTGACGGATGCCAGAATAATACTGCATTTGCACAACGACTTTCTGAACGCTTCCACAAAGGATGCAGAGAAAATCTGTCAAGTTTGTCGTTCCATCATCACGGTGTCCGATTTTATCAAACGTCGTGTAGAGACCATCTCTTCCCCTCCATCCGATATAGTTACCATTCATAACGGCATCGATTTGTCACGTTTCTACAACGCCCGTCCCATGGATCGAAAAACGTTAGGATTCAGTGAATCAGACTTCATTGTAGTATATAGCGGTCGCGTCAATCCCGAAAAAGGTGTGAAGGAACTGATACAAGCATTCAAACGGCTGAAGGATTATCCCGACATCAAACTGATGATTGTTGGTGGCAGTTTCTTTGGGAACGAACAAGGGAATGACCCGTTTATCCAATCGTTACAAACGGAAGCCGAAGGGGTGTCCAATCGTATAATCTTCACAGGCTTTATTCCTTATGAACAAATCCCATCGTATCTGAAGGTGGCTAACGTTGCGGTTGTTCCGTCCATGTGGGATGACCCCTTCCCTACAACTATTCTTGAGGCAATGGCAATAGGTTTGCCTATAATTGCGACCCATTCAGGAGGCATCAAAGAAGCCTGCGAACAATGCGCCATTATCATTGAAAAATCATCTGTCATAGAAGATTTGTCCACCTCCCTCCTTCACCTCTACAACACCCCCACACTCTGTACCTCCATGAGCGAGAAGGGATTAGCCATCA
>CAZDAN010000009.1:0-21148 GCA_964503565.1 uncultured Bacteroides sp. | reverse complement strand
ATTGCGTTTCGTGCCGCAGGTGGAGGAACAGGTCTCTCGATGGACATTGATGAATACGACACCATGGAGAACCCCTACCGCCAGCTCATCGTATGGAATCCCGAGTCGGAAGAAATCATCGGCGGCTACCGCTACCTGCTGGGAACCGATGTGCGTATGGACGAACACGGGCATCCCATCCTCGCCACTGCCCACATGTTCAACTTCTCACAGGAGTTCCTCAATGAATACCTGCCCCAAACCATCGAGTTGGGGCGCTCATTCGTCACGCTGGAGTACCAGTCAACCCGTTCAGATGCCAAGGGAATCTTTGCCTTGGACAATCTGTGGGATGGTTTGGGCGCACTCACCGTACTGAAGCCTGATGTGAAGTACTTCTTCGGCAAGATGACCATGTACCCCTCCTTTAACCGCCGCGGGCGCGACATGATTCTCTACTTCCTCAAGAAGCATTTTGGCGATAAGGACGGTTTAGTTCTTCCCACCGAACCGCTCAGACTGGAGGCTGACGAAAAGGAGTTAGAGACTCTGTTCAACGAAGAGAACTTCAAGGAGGACTACCGCATCCTGAACCGCGAAGTGCGAAACCTTGGATGCAACATTCCCCCGTTAGTAAACGCCTACATGAGTCTCTCCCCCACCATGCGTGTCTTTGGAACAGCCATCAATTACGAATTCGGCGATGTGGAAGAAACCGGAATCCTGATTGCCGTTAACGAAATCTTAGAGGAGAAGCGCATCCGCCACATGGACTCTTTTGCCCAACAACACCCCGAAATCATGGAATTGCAGTACGGTGCAGGTGTACTGAAGCTGTAAGTTCCTTGAACAGAATCAGTTTTCATTTAATATGGAGCGTGTCAAAAGAAACTATTTTGATACGTTCCTTTTTTATTCTCCGATGTTTTCCCGCCCTTAACCGCTAACATATCTTAAA
Source organism: uncultured Bacteroides sp. (assembly GCA_964503565.1). Taxonomy (GTDB): domain Bacteria; phylum Bacteroidota; class Bacteroidia; order Bacteroidales; family Bacteroidaceae; genus Phocaeicola_A. Next base: position 20,211 of record CAZDAN010000009.1, on the reverse strand, counting down.
AACATTTCATCAACGGTTAAAATAGTTGCAAAGGAAACGAGCACTTCATACCTTTGCCGTCAATAAACTTCTAAATCAAGTCCGCATGAATCTCGACACCAAACATCGCAGCCTCACCAAATCGGAACTGCATCTGATGAACATCCTGTGGGATATGGAGCAAGCCACCGTGAAAGAACTGATAGAAAAAATGCCAGAACCACGCTCAGCCTACAACACGGTGCTGACCGTGATGCGTGTGTTAGCCAAAAAGAACGTGGTGAAAGCTGTCCCACAAAAAGACAGCAAAGCACACGTCTACATTCCCATCATGACGCGCGAGGAATACACCACCGGCTTCATGGAGGAGACACGCAACACACTGTTCAAAGGCTCCTTCTCGGCCCTGCTCTCCTTCTTTGCCGAACGGGAGCGGCTGGCCGCTGACGAGGTGGAACGCATTGTGACGTTGCTGAGGAAGAACCAGCGGCCTCCCTCAATCCCCCAAGGGGGGGGGGGAGGAGTAGAGATGCATGAAGAACAGGCGTCCAAAGAAGTGACTCAGGACCCAGTACCCATAACCCAGAATTCATAACTCATAACTCATAATTACCATGACCTCTCCTATCTTACTCCTTGCAGGCCGTTTCCTGCTGGCATCGGCCTTGCTGATGGCCCTCTACTGGGTCGTGTGGCGCAAACGGGCTACCTACCGCGCCAAGCGTATGTATCTGCTCACCATGCCTGCTGTGGCACTGGCCATTGCCCTGCTGCAAGTGGAGGTGTATAAGCCTGAGCCGGTGGTGGTGGAAAGAACCACACCCAACAGCGCCCCCTCCCCCATCCCCTCCCAAGGGAGGGGCGTAGATACTGCTCCCATCACTAACCTATCCATAGAGAAGGTGGAAGATTCAAGCATCCCCTCTGCTCCCATCACTAACCAATCTATTGAGGAAGAGACCAATAGTGCTGCTCTCTCTGAAGGACAAAGCATTTCACTCCCTTCCCTTGGGGAGGGCAAGGGGTGGAGTCTCCAGAAGTGGGGTCCCCTGCTCTACTCCCTCATCGTCCTGGCACTCTGCATCCCCTTCGTGGCAAACGGGGTGATGCTGTACCGCTTGCGCAAGCGGGTGAGCGAAGAGCGGGACGAGGCCAACGACATCCGTATTCTAATGGGCGAGGCTGTGAAGGCTCCCTTCTCATTCCATCGGAGAATCTATCTGCCCCTGTGTCTGACGGAGGCACAACGCCGCATGATTCTCTCTCACGAACGGGCACACATCCTGTACCGCCACTACGTGGACGTGTGGGTGGCCGAAGCCATTACTCGCCTTTTGTGGTTCAACCCCTTCCTCTGGTGGGGACGTCAGGAACTGCGCAACGTGCACGAGTTTGAGGCCGACAGCAAGGTGCTGGCCTCGGGCGAGGATGTCTATGCCTATCAGGCCATCCTCATTGAGGAGGTGCTGCACGGCGACGTGGTGATAGCCAACGGCTTCAATCACTCCTTCATTCGCCGCCGCTTCATCGAGATGCTACAGAGCAGCAACCACCGCATGACCTCCTTAGGCAAGGCGGGCACTACGGCATGGATGATGCTGGTCATTGCCCTGATGTGTTGCACGGTGGGTGAGGCGGAAACGGTGTATGTAGAGAGGGAACAGAGTCCCCTTCCCAGCCTTCCCCAAGGGGAAGGAGCGGATGGCTATGAACCCCTAATCACCATGTATACGAAAGGTACAGAAGATACTTCGGATGAAGGACCAGACATCACACTTCCCTCTCCCGCCGGGGGAGAGAAGGAGGCATCCGCCACCCCTGCTGACAGCGGACAATGGGTGCAGGCCGTGGCGGTCGAACCGCAAGAGCAGCTGAAGCAAGTCCTCTTCAGACTGGGTGAAGAACATGTCATGATGCTGGGACAACTCTTCAGGAGCATGAACTCCATCGGGGAAATCACCACGGAGCAGTACGAGGCACTGAAGGAGGCCTACCCGACTGGCACACTGCCCAGTCTGGACAGCATCAACAGCAATGTGCGCGAGATAAAGAAGGCACTGAACACCCTGATGATGGAGGGCATGACGGGAATGCAACTCGGACTACAGAAACGGATGACGGAGATGCTGCAGGAGCGGGGACTGGACACACTCACCCTCAATCCGGGGAAGAAAGAGACGCCTGCCCGAGCCGCTTTCTCAAGAAAGGGCGATGCGCAGGGTCCCCACTACCGCATGAGCGAGTACAAGGAGCTGGCCAAGGCGGACCCGACAGCGAAGGAGCAGTACGAAACATTGGCACACTGCATCCTCCGCACACAGGATTACCGCCAAATGACTTTGGCCGAGAGCAAACTGACCCATGTCGAAGCTGAGCAGCGCATCAAGGAGTTCACCCAAAGCACTTTTGGGGAGGCCGGTATCACGTTGGAGATCAACGGCAGTTACCGCCTGCCCGACGGCACACTGGTGACGGAGGATGGCGAGGGGGAATCGCTGCCCAATGACATGCCCAAGGTGACGGCCGTGAAAGCCCACATGCAGAACGGCCACCTGCCTACGGCTCCCTTCACCTTCAGCGAATACCAACAGCTGACGCCCAAGTTCCAGCTGGTGCGCCATGCACAGGAGACCCACCTCATCTACTACGAGTGCCCACAGCGGGACAAGGAAATCATCAGCCTGCACCGCGAACTCTACCTGACGGACACTGACACGGGCGACAAGTACATGCTACGCCGCATCGAGGGGATAGACAACGATGTGTGGAGCATGGAGCTGAACAATTACAGAGATGTGCCCCTGCAAGTGACCTACGTGTTCCCACCCCTGGGGCCGAAGGTGAAGGAGGTGACTGTGAACTTCCCCCACAAGAGCAACGAGAAATACCGGGTGAGAAGCATCGAAGCGGCTCAGGTGAAGGTCGTCAGGGACAACTCCCTGCGGGCCGCCTGCATCAACCCCGTGGAGGGTGACGGCAAACCGGAGAACAGCGTCCCCACCCTGAAGCGCGACAAGTCGCCCAACTATGACGTGCAGAACGAACACACTTTCCCCGTCTATACCGACGTGTACACCACCCGCCAACAGGTGTTCCACCACGAGAAGGACCACTACCGCATCTATCGCGGCAAGGGATGTACCTACGTGACGGCCACCTACAAGGTACGATGGGACTGGGAGTTCTTCAGCTTCAGCGACGACATGATGCTGGTGAACCCGGCCACGGGTACCCGCTACATGATTGCCGGCATAGAACACTTCCCGCTGGACACCCACTTCTGGCTCAACGGCCAACTGGGAGAGTACATCCGTTTCGTCCTTGTGTTCCCCGAACTGCCCAAGCAGGTGACAACCGTGGATCTGTTCGAAGGAGGTATGCAACGCCGCAACAATACCGACGGTGCCGACCGCTACCGGGGACTGACGGTGAACGACGGATACTCCTCGCCTGAGAAGGAGAAGCAGGGGAGGGTGATTTATTAGGGGAGTCCCCCCTCGGTTCCCCCGAAGGGGGGAGGAATGGGAAAGACTAAGAGTGAAGAATCCAATACTGAATGACTATCATGAAACGACTATCCATTACCATCATTGCCATGCTGGCCACCCTGTTGGCGGCCACGGCACAGACACCGGCCGACTCACTGGCCCGGTTCGTGAAAGGCATCAATGCCTTCAACCATCTGTACCCACAGGAGAAGGTGTACCTGCACTTCGACAACACGGGCTACTTCATGGGCGAGACCATGTGGTTCAAGGCATACGTAGTGAACTCCACCACCCTGGAAGCCACGGACATGAGCCGCGTGCTCTACGTGGAACTGCTCACACCCGAAGGACGCATCATCACCTCGCAGAAACTGAAGATTGAGGACGGACAGGTCCACGGACATCTGCCGCTGACGGAGGTGCTGCACGCCGGATTCTACGAGGTGAGAGCCTACACCCGCATGATGCTCAACTGGGACAAGGGGCTGATGTTCTCGCGCGTGTTCCCCATCTTCGATGCTCCGCAGGAGGAGGGGGAAGCGATGTACAAGAAGCCTACCATCACCCGCTTCCCCAGTAGCCAACGGACACCCTACAAACGCGACAAGCAAACGAGGGCAGACAGGCTGAATCTGGACTTTTTCCCCGAGGGAGGAAACCTAACAGAGGGACTGGCCTCCGTCATCTACTTCAAGGCTACCGACAAACAGGGACAGGCGGCCGAGGTGAAAGGCTCCGTCCTCGACAAGAAGGGGCAAGAGACGGCCTCCTTCGAAAGCAGCCACCTGGGAATGGGCAAATTCACACTAACGCCCGAAGCCGGAGAGAAATACAAGGCCCGGGTGGAGTGGAACGGACGCACTTACACATTCGACCTGCCCACGGCGCAGTCCATGGGATATGCCCTAACACTGGAGGAAGAGGGGAATGAGCTGACGGTCAGACTGGCCCGCCAAGGGAACAGCCACAGCGAGATGGGCCTCAGCGTGATGGAACGCGGCAACATCGTGCAGTTCGGCCAAGTGAAGTGGGACGAGGCAGGAAGAGCCTCGGTCGGAATCTCCAAGGAGAGGTTGCAGGGCGGTGTGCTTCAAATCACCCTCTTCGACACCGAGGGGCACATCCATGCCGAACGCTTGGCCTTCATCCGCCCACAGAAGGGTATCCTCATGAGTTACAAAGCAAACAAGCAGCAATACGCCCCCTACGAAATGGTGGAGATGGACTTTTTGGTGAGCGACCGCGACTACCGGCCGGTGGAGACCAGTTTCTCGCTGTCGGTACGCGATGCCGCCCACGACACACCGCACAACCGCACCGCCTCGCAAGCCGAGGCCAACCTGCTGTTAGGATCGGACCTGAAGGGATTCATCCACGACATTGACTACTACTTCGAGGCCGACGACCCCGAACACCGCACGGCACTGGACCTGCTGATGGGCACTCACGGATACCGCCGCTACGACTGGGAGCAGATGACCCACCCCAAGGAGTTCAAGCCCAAGCACTTCATCGAGGAGGGCATTGTGGTGAAGGGCGAACTGCGCTCTGTGTTCCGCAACCGCATCAAGGATAGTGTGGAGGTGAACGTCAACCTCTGGAGCAGCAGCGGGCAGGTGAAACGGGGAAAGACACTGACCGACTCGCTGGGCCGTTTTGCCTTCATGGCCAAAGACTTCACAGGCAAGTGGAACATGTACATCAGCACCAAGGAAAACGGCAAACGCAAGGAGATGACCGTGAAGCAGGAGAAGGCCTTCGCCCCGCAAGGGCGTGCCCTCGAACCGGCTGAGAGCCTCCTGTTCAAGGAGACCGAGAACCGCAACGCACTGACACGCCCCATCGTGGAGCTGTCGCCCGACACCCTACAGGCCGAGGAGTCAGCCCAACACTGGGACAACCTGCTGCCCACCGTGGAGGTGGAAGCCAAACAACGGTGGAAGCAACGGGCTTTCCGACGCTGGCAGAACATCATCTACGACATGGAGGAGGAACTCCAGCGCATGGATGACACGGGCGAAGAGTACCTGATGTACATCACCGACTGGTTGGACGAAGGAAACAGATACTTCGACAAGTACGACCACACATACAAGGGGAAGAAGGTTCTCTACGAGTTCGTTCCACAAAGAAAGGGAATCGACTTGAGCACCCTCTCCATCGATGAAGTGGAAGCCGTCTGCATCAGCGACAAGCCACACTCTGTCATGAGGGCAATAGCAGAATTCCCCGACAGAATCTCCGCCACCACCGACATTTTCAACCATGTCGTAATAACCATCTTTGTCAAGGACAAACACTTCAATCACATGGGCAAGGAAAAGAATGGCGAGCGGCTGACCAAGCTGCAGGGATTCTCCCCCGAACGACAGTTCTACATGCCCGACTACAGCGAGTCCATGTTGCCCGACGAGAAGGACTTCCGCCGCACGCTCTACTGGAACCCGAACGTACGGACAGACAGCAACGGAGAGGCCACCATCAGTTTCTATAACAGTCCCACCTGCAAGCAGATGCGGGTGAGTGCCGCTACCGTGACGGCCGATGGCCTGATGGGGAACTTGGAAGAATAAGAATCATCGGCCAATCAAATGCGCCACGGCCACGCATTTTTTTGTATTCCTTTAGTAAAAACTTTAATCAGCACCGATGATTATATGATTAGCACTGGTAATTACATAATCATCGGTGCTGATTATGTAATTACCAGTGCTGATTAAAGTTCTTGTGTGCCGTATTTTTCAAAAGAGAGGGAGCAAAAGAAGTTTCCGGCAAAGAGAAATGACTTTCTGTTTGGTGCTCTCAGGAATAAGTACTACTTTTGTCCCTAAGAACAAGAATCAATCATATGGACATGGCAACAACAGCATCATATACACCGCCGACGGAAGATAACCGTGAATTGGCTCTGGCCCGCCGGTTTATCGAACAGACCGACACGAACGTGTTTCTCACCGGCAAGGCCGGGACGGGAAAAACCACCTTCCTGAAGGAGTTGCGTCGGCTCTCGCCCAAGCGGATGGTGGTGGTGGCCCCCACGGGTGTGGCGGCCATCAATGCGGGTGGAGTGACCATCCACTCGTTTTTCCAACTGCCCTTGTCGCCCTACGTGCCGGGCATGTCGTTCAGCGAGAGCGGACGCAAGCAGTACAGCTTCAGCAAGGAGAAGAAGAACATCCTGCGCAGCCTCGACCTGCTGGTGATTGACGAAATCAGTATGGTGAGGGCCGACCTGCTGGATGCCATCGACTCGGTGTTGCGCCGCTACAAGGACCACACACGCCCTTTCGGCGGGGTGCAACTGCTGATGATTGGTGACCTGCAACAGTTGTCGCCCGTGGTGAAGGAGAGCGAGGTGCACCTGTTGAAGCCCCACTATGAGACGTTCTACTTCTTCGGCAGTCATGCCTTGAGGCGGAGCAGCTACGTCACCATCGAACTGAAGACCATCTACCGCCAGACGGACGAGCAGTTTGTCAGCATCCTGAATGCCATCCGCGAGCGACGCATCGACAACCAACTGTTGGCACGGCTCAACGAACGGTACATCCCCGGTTTTCAGACAACAACGGGCGACGGCTACATCCGCCTGACCACCCACAACCACACGGCCCAGCAGTACAACGAACAGCGGCTGGCCGCCATCCCCTCGCAGGCCTACTCCTTCCATGCAGAGGTGAAGGGCAACTTTGGCGAAGCCCTCTACCCCGCCGATGCCACGCTCACGCTGAAGGAGGGGGCGCAGGTGATGTTCATCCGCAACGATGAGTCGGGGCAAGGGCGCTACTACAACGGAAAGATAGGCCACGTGCAGACGGTGACGCCTCATAACATCGTGGTACGCTGCGAGGAGGGGACCTCCTTCAATGTGGAGCCCAGCGAATGGGCCAACAGCCGCTACACGTTGGACGAGGTCACCAAGGAGATACGCGAGGAGGTGGAAGGCACCTTCCGCCAGTACCCCCTACGATTGGCGTGGGCCATCACCATCCACAAGAGCCAAGGTCTGACATTCGAGAAGGCCGTCATCGACGCCGCCGCCTCGTTTGCCCACGGACAGGTGTACGTGGCACTAAGCCGGTGCAAGACGCTCGAAGGGCTGGTGCTGGCCTCGCCCGTCACCGCCTCGGCCATCATCAGCGACGATGCCGTGAGCGACTTCATGCACAGCGGCACAGCCCTCACCCACGAGGCCACCCGACAGATTGGGCGGTTGCAGTACGACTACTTTTACAAGCTGCTGGACGAAATGTTCAGCTTCCAGTACCTGCGCCGCGACTTCGACCTGATGCGCCGTCTGTTGGACGAATATTTCTACCGCCTCTACCCTGCCCTGCTCGAACAATACAGGGAGACGGCCACCCTCTTCAAAGAGCAATTAGCCGATGTGGCCGAGAGGTTCCGCCAACAATACACGGCCCTGATGCAACAGACGGCCGACTACACGGGCAACACCCACTTGCAGGAGCGCATCGCCAAAGCGGCAGCCTATTTCCACCAAAAGCTGGACGAACTGCTGCTGGAACTGCTGACGGGCAGCCGCGTAGAGACTGACAACCAGATGGTGCGCAAACGCATGGACGAAGCCCTGTTCAACCTACGCGAATCGTTCTACCTGAAGCGCGAACTGATGCGCCACTTCACCACCCACCCGTTCGACACATCGGCCTACCTGCAAGCCAAAGCCGTCGTCACCCTGGAAGGCAGCGACACGCTGTTCAACCCCTCGGCCCCCAAGGGAGGAAGAAAGAAAAAGGGAACATCAGCCCTGTCGGACAACATTCCCACCGACATCCTCTATCCTGAGCTGTACAGAGCCTTGCAGGAGTGGCGCCGACGGAAGAGCGACGAGCTGGAACTGCCCGCCTACACCATCCTGCAACAGAAGGCGCTCATCTGCATGGCAAACTCCATACCCGAAACCATGGAACGGCTCATCGACATTCCCTACTTCGGCAAACGGGGAGGAGAAAAGTTCGGCGAAGAGATTCTGACCGTCATCCGACACTTCATCGAAGAACATGGCCACGAACTGGGCGAACGTCCCGCTCCCATCAGCCGGACAGAACTACACAGCCAACGACGGGCCGAACGACAGGCGGCACGCGCTGAAGAGAAGCCGCCCAAGGTGGACACCAAAGAGCAGAGCTACCTATTATATAAGGAAGGAAAAAGCATCGACGAGATTGCTGCCCTGCGAAATCTGTCCCGCAGCACCATCGAGAACCACCTGGCGCACTACGTGACCAAAGGCAAACTGCCACTCAGCGACTTCGTCACAGAAGAAAAGGCTCGCCGCATCCGCGCCGTCCTGCCCAAAACGACCTCCCTGACGGAAGCCAAGGTCCTTTCGGGTGACGACATCTCCTACGGAGAGATAAGGATGGTGATGGCCGCTATAAACTTTAAACCCTGAACTACTTTACACTTTAAGCCAAAGAATGAACCGGGACACTATAGACTTTGAGAACGGGCGGGTGAGCACACTCTTCCGCCGCATACTGATACCGACACTGCTGGGGTCGCTGGCCATATCGGCCGTGACGGCCATCGACGGCATCTTCATCGGCCACGGTGTGGGAGCCGACGGCGTGGCGGCGGTGAACATCGTAGTGCCGGTGTACCAGATTATGTCAGGTCTGGGCCTGATGGTGGGCGCCGGATGTTCGGTGGTGAGCAGCATCCACGTGGGGCGGCGCAAGCTGAAGGCGGCACGGATGAACGTGACACAGGCCCTGGTGGGCACCTCGCTGGTGTGTGCGCTCATCAGTGCGGCCATTCTGCTGTGGCCGACAGAGACGGCACTGCTGCTGGGGTCATCACACACGTTGTTGCCACAGGTGAGGGACTATCTGCTGTGGATTACCCCCTGTTTCATCTTCCAGATGTGGAGCTTCATCGGCCTGTTCATCATCCGACTGGACGGAGCGCCGCGCGTGGCCATGTGGTGCAACGTCATTCCCTGTGTGATGAACGCCGTGCTCGACTGGCTCTTCATCTTCCCCCTCGGCATGGGTGTGAAGGGAGCCGCCATTGCCACGGGCATCAGCATCGTCACGGGCGGATTGATGGCCATCGGCTACCTGTTGTTTTTTGCTCGCAGCCTGCGGCCTGAGCGGGTGAAGTGGAGCAGAAAGAGCCTACGTCTGAGCCTGAGAAACATCGGCTACCAGTGCCGCATCGGGTCGGCCTCGCTGTTGGGCGAAATGACGCTGGCCGTGCTCACCTTAGTGGGCAACCTCACCTTCATGCACTACTTGGGCGACGAGGGCGTAGGGGCCTTTGGCATCGCCTGCTACTATTCGCCCTTCTTCTTTATGATCGGCAATGCCGTGGCACAGTCGGCCCAGCCCATCATCAGCTACAACTTCGGCACGGGCCGCCACGAGCGCATCCGCCAGGCCTTGCGCCTCATGCTCGCCACTTCAGTAGGGTTTGCCGTGGCGGTCATCTCAGGTTTCGTCTTTTTCCCCCGTCCACTGACAGCTCTTTTCGTTGACCCACAAAGTGCAGCCGGCCTGTTGGCTATCGAGGGCTTCCCCTACTTTGCCGCGGGCATCCTGTTCTACATCCTCAACATTGCCCTGACGGGATACTACCAGAGTTTGGAGAACATGCGGCAGGCCACGCTCATCGTGGTGCTACGCACGGTGCTCCTTGTCCCCTGTTTTCTTCTGCTCCCCCTGTGGCTGGGTGTACCGGGCATTTGGTTGGCCATGCCTGTGGCCGAAATGCTGACACTGGCGGTGATACTGATGCGCCGATGAGTCTTTGTACTTTATCTCATCTTCTCACTTTCGTATCGCATAAATATGCAATAAAGTACCCGTCACGAAGTGTTTTCCTCTGATGAAATAGAGTGAGAATAGGAATGTAGGATTTATTACTGACTGATGTAAGGAAAGAAAAAAAGGACAGCCCCCTCCAACTCCCCTAGGGGAGGAGGGAGTGAAACTGTCAATGACAAATCTTGTGGTTTGAAAGAATGTTCCATTTCTCCACCTCTCTTTTCTTTTCTGCCTTTTTCTATTAAAAAACATCTGAAGAAATTGTACGTCTAAGTGATTTATACGATATTTGCACTTCGTAACAAGCCTGTAAACGATGAACAAGAATAAGAATTGTAACGATTTGCCATCCGTCCGAATACATGAAGAGTTGAAACTACGCTCTGAAATCTCAGGCGAACTTTTAGAGAAGTATCAGAAACCCCACCGTATTGAATTAGGATGTTTTTTGATAGTGAATTGTGGTGAGGTATGCTTGTCTATCAACCTGATGAAGTACAAAATAAGCGGAAAGTCTATCATCACTATCTTACCACGCCACATTCTGCAAGTTGTAAGTTATAGCAGCGATTTCCGTTGCGAAATCATCGCTTTCCAGCCCGAGTTCGTGCAAGAGATGGAGTTGGTGCGTAATTTTATATCACATATGACAACCATCGAACAGCGTCCCATTCTGACATTGAATGCCGAAGAGGATTCATTCATCCATGAGTTGTATAACCTGCTCTTCCGCGTACACCAACGGGTACAACAGGAGCAAGGTGAAGTGAAAGGTGTCGTCTCCAGCCTGCTGATGTCCTTCTTTTACGGTCTGTGTGCCATGTACGACAAGCATGGAATCGAGATTTCCGTCAAATACTTACCACGGCAAGAAGAGAAAACCAACCGTTTCCGAACACTCGTCTTTGAACACTGCAACAAAGAGCGCACGGTGTCCTACTATGCTGACATGCTCTGCATCACTCCGAAATACCTGAACACATTAGTAAAAGAGGCTACGGGCAAATCGGCTTGGGCCTTCATCAACGAGGCTGTTATCCTCGAAATAAAGGCACGGCTGAAGTCTTCAAACGACACCATTCTGCAGATTTCGGAATCCATGAACTTCCCCAATCCTTCGTTTTTCTCCAAATATTTCCGCAAGAATACAGGCATGACACCAACGGAGTATCGGGTCACGGTATAATTGTATAGTAGGATGTGTGTGTCTTGGCGGATATTATAACTGATAGCGCATTCCTATGGAGAATGCAAACGATGGCTTGTACTTGTAAGCATCATCACTGCTGAACAGGTTTCTCCAGAAGGACTTGAAACTACGCTCCACCACTTTTGCCTTATGATAGTAGATGAATCCGGCATCAGCTCTGACAGACAACTTTTTTGCCAATTGGCATGAGCCTCCAAAAGTAGCTTTGAAAAGGTTATTCATATATACTTTATTGTCTCCATTCGTCTTTATTACAGCAGAAAAGGTTTCTGCATCGAACGGAGAAAATTCCAATCGGACTTTCTCGTCCAATTGAGTGGAGATTTTAAACTCCGGTCGTCCCTGCATATTCAACTCATAGCAAATTTTACCGTCACGTTTCCAAGTAATGAAGGGAACAGGGATACAGACTGGTTCACCATACGCTGTTGTAACGACAACGCCGCCTCCCACATTCAGCACAGGACTGACTCTGTACAAGAATATTGCGCCACCAGTCAAGGCAAGACTGTTCATACGGACATAATCGGATATGGCACTGAGGCTTATGCCCGTAGTGGCTATCAGATTCCACCGTGGTGCTATGGTACGCACATGCGTGAGCATCACACCAGCATTAATGATGTTTTCAGGATTGACAATAGCGGTTTCTCCCTCATCGTTGAAAGAGGTATATTTACCTGTGAAGGTGGCAGACCATGACCGTATGCGACGTAGCGAATCGACACGGGTAGATATAGGAAGCGTATAACTCCCTGACAGATATTGCATACCACTTTTGCCCACCTTGTCTCCATCTTCATTTTCCACAGTACTGGAAAAAATGTTACCATATTCGATATGTTGGGCAGAGAGCGGAAGGGAAGAAATTAAAAAGCCCAACAGAATTACCTTAAGAATGGATCTATTCATCTTTTGCCATAGTTTTAACCGACTTATGTTTGTGTCCCTCGTAAGGGAATAAAAGGACAAATGCCACACAGGCAATACCACCGTAGATGGTCCATCCCGAAATCTCTTTCAGTGCAACCAATGTAGCCTGCACTTGAATGGAACCTTTGGCCGACATGGAGGCCATCTGTGTAGCTTCGTCGTAGCTTCGTCCTTGCATCATCATGCCCATACGAGTACGGTTGAACGTAACAGCTGCCTCAGATGTAGCATCACTCTCGGCTGCAAAGCGTTCTACATAGTGCTGTGTGCGATGATAGATGGCGTTGGAATATGCTGAAGCGCCTATAACCGGTCCCAAGACTGTACGAAACGCCAACATCAGGAATATCCACGTACCTATCTGCCGGTCGGCATCCTGCAACTTGAGTATTCCGAAATAGCCACAAAAGGCATAGAGCATAAACATACCCATGGTGCGCAACACGGTGGGAAGATAGACCTGCGAAAACTCTATCATCGTCTGGAAACGGAAATAGAGCAATACCGCCGAAAGAGTGATAAGCGAAAAGGCCAAAGCACAAATCCATCGGACATGAAACCGTTTCTTAATCAGAAATATATTGGTGATTGCTCCCAATACAACACCCAAGAACTGCCACTTGGCAATGCTTGCCGACTGCACGGTGTCGAGCTTCACTCCCAACCCCATGATACCACTGACCAGTGCCGAACTGGATGCAAGGAACATAGCCAGAAAAAAACCTGTCACGGCAAATACGACACCCCGTCTTGTAAAGGCGCTGAAATCTATCAGACGAGACTTGCACACCGCCTGTTGGAGTATGAAAACCCCTAACGAGAGAAGCCCTACACAACCGGCAATGGAAATGCGCACGTTGTCGAACCAATCATAAGTCTTTCCGTAGGTGAAGATGTAAGAGATAGAGATGAACACCAAAGCACATGGTATGGCCTGACTGATGGGAGGGAGAACCAGTTCAACTCTCCCGCGCTCTCTACCGGGAGCCATCAGTACCAGTACAAGCAACATGGCGATGATGGCCATTCCCATCACCACAAAATAGGAGTATTGCCAACGATAATGGAAGGCGACATAACTGGTGACATAGTTCCCCAACTGCCCTATTGACAAAAAAAGCATATAAATCAGATTCATAGAACCACCCCGATTGTGATTCATTTCCGTCACCTGTTCGCGCGTAATCTCTTTGGGAGGGGTAAGGATATACCCGACATTGATCCCCATCACTCCCTCGGCAAGACTGAAGATGACGGAGAGAATGACAATAATCCGGACAATTCCCATCAGGAAGTTGCACAATACAATCAGAGCTATCGAATCGGTCAGTGTGCAGACTCCGCTGAGCACCATCAGTGTCGAGAATCCACACAACAACATATCACGGAAGCGGTATGTCCTGACGATATGGAAAACAAACGGACCGGCAATCATCAATCCGCAGGAGGCGGCAAAGTTGGCAAACATAATGTGCTCGGACAGGATGCCCATACCCGATGACATCTCGGAGATATTGCTGCTGTATGCGCCACTTATCAGCGTAGCAGGTATGAAAAGTAACACCAAGGCCAACATACCCAACCCTGTCGGAACCCACCGGTTGAACAGAGGGGGATTGTTCTTTATAAGACAAGAATCAGGAAATTTCATCTTATACTGATTATTCGGTTTTCACTACCGCCATCATACCGGCAGCCAGTTTACGATTATCCTCTTCTGACAATCTCACAAAATCGATGCGCACAGGAATGCGTTGCTGAATCTTCACGAAGTTTCCGGCTGAATTATCTGTAGGCACCATTGAATACTTGGAACCGGTTGCAGCTGAGATGTGCGAGATGACTCCCTCAAACTCCTCATCGGGCCACGCATCCACGGTGATGATTACCTTCTGCCCCACGGAAAGATTCCTTATCTGAGTCTCTTTATAATTGGCTATAATCCATTTCTGTTCATCGGGCAGTATGTTGGTTATGGCTTGACCTGCACTTACCAACTGACCCACTTCCAATGCGCGACGACCAAGCCAACCGTCGCAAGGAGCTGTCACCACGGTGTAGGAAAGGTTCAGCCGTGCCATTTCTACAGCTGCCGTCGCACGGAGTATGGCGGCCTCTACACTCTCCTGCTTGTTCACCACCTCGATAACCGAAGAGTTTGCCGTACGCTTCTGTTGTTTGACAGACTCCAACTTTGCTTCCAGAGCTATCAGTTCGGTCTCTATCTGTTCCAACTGGATTGGTGTAGCGGCATTCCGTTTGACCAGATTCTCATAGCGTGTCTTGTCCTTGCGTAACTTGTTTATGCGAGCTTGAATCTCTTCAATCGACGAATCATACACCAACACACTGTTTTCGGTCCGGTCGAGCGTGGCACCTATCACACTCTTGCCGGCATTGGCATCTTTCAGGGCGGCCTCAGCCTCCATCAGACGGATTTTGTGCTCACGGTTGTCGATGATGAGCAGGGTGTCTCCCTTGTGTACATACTGGTGTTCAGTGAAACGGATTTCGTGGATATAACCTGATGCTCTCACATTGATGGAGGAGATGTACTGCTCCACTTGAGCATCATCTGTAGTTGTGGTCTTGTCGAACCCCCACAAGAGTGCACCTATCCACACCAATCCTGCACAGAGGACAATTACTCCCAAAATGGTAAGAACCTTACCTGATTTATTTTTCTTCTGTTCCATTGTTTTTCTATATTACTGATTACTTATTATTTTCCGTCAAGCGGTCAAGTTGTCCCGTCAGTTTCAACAAAGCCAGTTCCGATACCTTATAATTATATAGGGCTGACACATAGCCATTCTGTGCTTCGCTCATACGCATCTCATCCTGCAGAAGGTCACTCATAGAAGCCACCCCCTCTTTATACTGGTCAGCAGTGATAAGATAGACATTTTCTGCCAGACGGTAATTGTCGGTCTGTTGCCGCACGGTACGCACACTGTTGTACCAACTGTCCATAGCATTGGCATAGTTAGTCTGCAAATTCTTGCGCGTATCCTCAATGGTAAGTTGCAGGGTATTGTACTGTGCATTGGCCTTCTGCCGTTTGTGGTACTTGGCCATACCGTCAAAGACGGGCACCTTCAGCGAAAGTCCCCACGAAGTGGTGTTATACCAATGATTGGTGGGATGGTTGTGAAAATAGTTCTCGAAATGGTCTGTGAAGGCTGTATAACTCAAGTTTCCTACCAACGAGAGTGAGGGCAAATAGGCATGATTGATGGCTTTTTTCTGTTTCTTTATCAACTCTGCCTGTAAATCCAACAATTGCAATTCGTAGAGCGATGAAGAAACCCCTCCCAAAAGATGAGCATCATCAAAGGTGTCGTTTACCTCAATAGTTTCCAACACAATGGATGTCTCGGGCGAGAGATCAAGCATATAGCGCAACAGGTTGAACTGCTGTTCAAGCATCGCCTTGGCATTGTCGAGTTTCACTTGCAACGTCTTCAGATTTATCTCCACCCGCTGCACATTCACCTGCAAAGCCATATCATTTTCGTATAGAGCTTGTGCAATGTCCAATAGTTCCTCCAACCGGCCGATATTCTTCTGAGTCAACTTGATTTGCTCTTCGGTTGTCTGTGCCAAATAGCAGAGTTTCCCGATTTCCATCACCAAGTCCTCCTTTGCCTTTTCATAAGAGACTTTACTGATTTCAACCATTTTCTTGGCTATTCCCATGCCCGTGTAGAGTGTCTGGTCATAGAGCGGCATGCTCAGTTGCAGCCCTCCCGTCGTGGTGTAGCGCAAGCCCTGACTGGCCATATAGGGAGCATCCACTCCCAAAAGTTTGCTCATATTGCTACCATCGCTCAGGCTGGTTCCCCGATGCACATTATTTACAAAGTTCCCGAATCCCTGAATCACAGGTAAGAGCCTGTCCCGATTCTCCGACAATCCGATTTGCGACACCCTAACCTCTTCAGCCCTCTTCTTCAATCCTATATTGTTCTCTATACCTATACGGATGCAGGCTTCAAGCGTCAATGTGTCCGCATCGGCAGCCTTGCATTCCATTGCTCCGACAAGCAGTGGAGCCAATAATAAACAAGTCCATTTCATATTACTTTTTATATCTTAGAAAATCGGCTGCAAAGTTCTATAAAATAAGTAAAGCTGTTATTTCCCAATTCACTCACAAGAAGGTCAAAAGGTTATCCCTTTCGCTAAAAAATCTAAAAGTGCCTCATTCGTTTGGTAAAATGAATAACACTTCTTATCTTTGCAGCAAGATGGAATGAACCATCAACAATCAAAAAAAAGAAGGATATGATAAGCAAGAAGTTACATGATGCGATTAACGCACAGATCAATGCCGAATTGTGGTCGGCTTATCTCTATCTGGCCATGTCGCTGGATGCTGAGACAAAAGGATACAAGGGCGTAGCCAACTGGTTCTACGTGCAGTTTCAAGAGGAGCAGGACCATGCCCGCATCTTCATGAACTACCTGAACAGCGTGGATGCCAAGGTGACACTGCTTCCCATCGAAGAGGTGCCCGCCACATGGGATAGCGTGTTGGCCATGTTCAAACAGACATTGGAGCACGAGAAGAAGGTGACCTCCCTCATCAACAACCTGGCCGCCATTGCTAACGACGATCGCGACTTTGCCTCCATCAACCGCCTCGTTTGGTTCATCGACGAGCAGGTAGAGGAAGAGGAGAGCGCCCGCGACATGATTACCGCCGTAGAGGCCGTGGAGGACAACAAGTACGGCATGTACATGCTGGACAAGGAGTTGGCCGCACGCACTTACACACAGGCTTCACCGTTGGCAACTTCGGCTGAATAATATTTTAGGCACGGATTACACTGATTACGCGGATTCAGTATGCAATGTTCAGTACTGCATAATAAAGTCGAATCCGTGTAATCCGCGGAGTTCCCTTGAGCAAAGCGAAAAATCCGTGCCTAAATTTACCACAAGCCATGTCCGAATCCGAAATATTTCTCTCTCACCACATCCGCCCGACAGCGGTGCGCCAACTGGTGTGGCGCAAAATACAGAGCATCGACCATGCCTTCTCGTTGGCCGATGTGGAGGATTTGTTGCCCAATATGGACCGTAGCAGCATCTTCCGTACCCTCTCCCTTTTTGAAGAACACGGTCTGCTCCACGGATTCGAAGACGGTAGCGGACACCGCAAATATTGCCTCTGCATGGAGCACGACGAGACAGACGGGAATCATCATCACCACCATTGCCACCACGTTCACGCTTTCTGTACTGTTTGCCATCGTACCTTCTGTCTGAAAGAGGAGCACATCCCAACCGTGCAACTGCCCGAAGGCTTCACACCGCAACATATCAACTACGTGGTACAAGGTGTGTGTGGAGAATGTGGAAAAGGAAAGAGTTCTTATTGATTCAACCTGCGTTTCACCACGGCCGGACAACCGGCGGCAAGGGAATCGTCGGGGATATCCTTAGTCACCACACTCCCGGCGGCTATGATACAACGGTGGCCAATGGTCACTCCCGGACAGACGGTGACGTTTCCTCCCAACCACGTGTCTTCACCAATGGTGATGGGGAAGGCTGTCTCCTTCGGTTCGCGACGCTCCACGGGGTCAGCGGGATGATTCGGTGTGTAGAAACTGCAATTAGGGCCGACCTTGGTGTGTTTGCCAATCTTTATATATCCGCCATCAAGCATCACGCAATTGTAGTTAATGAACACCCCTTCGCCCAGCACGATGCCATGTCCGTGGTCGCAATGAAAGGGCGGACAAATGGTGGCCGATGAGGGCAATTCCGGTATCAGTTGTTCCATCAAAGGGCGGTATTCCTCATCGCTGATGTTCAATCCCCGTAAACGGGCGCATAACTTCTGGGCACGCACAATGCTGGCTTCAACTTCAGGGTCGGAGAAGTAGTACATCTCCTGGCTACGCATCTTTTCAATCTCTTTTTTCATGCGGAATTATCTTTTTCAATCTGCAAATATAAGGAAAAAGAGGTAAACAAAACAAGAACAAATCCTAAACAAATTAAAAACATACGAAGAAATTGCGGCCATACGGGAAAAAAGTCGTAGTTTTGTGCCACATATCAAATAAGATTACGATGAACAAGCATTTTATCCTGCTGACAGCCTTGTTGGGTAACCTGTCCGGCACCGTACAAGCACAGCATCCGACACAGACAGCCGACGAACTGTATGCGGAGGGAAAACAGTTGTACCTGCGCCAACACTATGTAGCGGCACAACAGACGTTGAAAAACTACCTGGAACTGCCCGTGACCAATGCGGCCCACCAGGCACGTGCCACGGAAGCAGAATACATGACCGTATGCACGGCCTACTACCTGAAAGAAGCTGACCGCTTTGACAAAATACTGAATTACCTGGTTGAGCATCCCGAAACACCTCATGCCAATCGCCTGCACGCATTGGCTGGCAATGTACTGTATGCTGAAGGGATGTATGCACGGGCCTTGGACTGTTACAGACAAGCAGCTTTAGAGGAATTGGGAGATAAAGAGTGCGACGAAGCGACTCTGTACAAAGCAATCTGCTTGCTGAAGACGGGCGATGTGCAAGAAGCATACAGGCTGCTGACCGTGGTGCAATCCGTCAGTACGGAATACGAAAGCGATGCCCGCTACCACAAGGCATACATTGAATATACCTATCGTACATACGAAAAGGCTTTACTGGCTTTTGAATCGTTGAAGGAGCATTCAATTTACGGTCCGCAGGCCACCCTCTATATCGCTGATATCCAACTGCAACAGAGGAAATACGAAGCGGCAGCCCGCACAGCTGAGACTTACTTGATGCAATACCCCGCGTCGGAAGGGACATTGGAAATGAAGCGCATTGCAGGAGAGGCCGCCTATGGCAAAGAGCAATATGCACAAGCTGTCGGCTTGCTGGACGAATACGTACAAGGAACCGAACATCCGCAACGCAATGCCCTCTACAAATTAGGAATAAGTCAACTGAAACAAGGCATCTGCACCCAAGCGGCACTGAACCTGACCCGCTCGGCCAGTGAGCGTGATGCACTGGCTCAGAATGCCTACCTTCATAGCGGATTGGCCTACGTGCAATTGCTGGATATGGTGAAGGCGCGCATGGCTTTCGAACAGGCTTCGTCGATGGATTTCGACAAAAGCATAAAAGAGCTGGCACTCTACAACTACGCCCTCTGCATCCACGAAACGGCCTATACGGGCTTTGGCGAATCAGTGACGGTGTTCGAACGATTCCTCAACGAGTTTCCTGCTTCGCCCTACGCCGACAAGGTGAACGACTACTTGGTGGAAGTCTATATGAACACCCGCAGCTATAGGACGGCCTTGGCTTCTATCGCCAAAATCAAGCAACCGGGCGTACGTATATTGGAGGCCCGACAAAAGATAAACTACAGATTAGGCACCGAAGCCTTTGCCAATGCAGACTACGAGGGGGCACAGAACTATTTTAACCAATCGCTGCAGGATGCCCGCTACAGCCGCGAAACACAGGCCAGCACCTACTTCTGGCGAGGCGAGACACGTTATCGGATGAACAATTGGAACGGAGCCGCAGCCGACTATCTGCAATACCTTGCGACCACTCCCCCCCAATCGGGCACACAACAGGCAACCGCTTACTATAACTTGGGTTACACCGCTTTCCAGCAAAAGAACTACACCAAAGCACGCGGATATTTCGACCGTTTCCTGACTGAATATCGCCAAGCCTCCACTCCGCAGATGGTGGCCGACGCACTGAATCGAAAGGCTGACTGCCTGTTTTATGCGCGCGACTTCAGCGGAGCGGCCCAAGCCTATGCCGAAGCCA
>CAZDAN010000008.1:0-21447 GCA_964503565.1 uncultured Bacteroides sp. | reverse complement strand
CAACTGTGAAAGCAAAGTTGACCAACTGTGAAAGCAAAGTTGACCAACTGTGAAAGCAAAGTTGACCAACTGTGAAAGCAAAGTTGACCAACTGTGAAAACGGGGTTGGCCGACTGTGAAATCAGGACAATTGGAAAAGAAATAAATTCAGGCGCGGATATCCGCGCATCCGCGCCTGAATAATTCAATTGATTACTTGAATATCTGCTGTACAAACTGATGGAGGCTGCGACGCCAAGTGAGCCACTCATGGGCAGTGCCCTGAGACTCGTAGAATTCGACCTTGATGCCTGCCTTACGCAAGTTTTCCGTAAGAGCGGCAGTGCCGAAGTTCTCTTCTGTACCACAGCTGAGGAAGAGGTAATGCATCTTCTTGTTGAACTCGTCAGCATGGGTGAACACGCCGTCGTAGGCATTCTCAACATTGAGTCCGAAGATGGCACCGCTGAAAGCACCCATCCAAGCGAACTTGTCCAAGTTGGTGAGGACCACATCGAACGTCTGTTTCCCACCCCATGAGAGGCCGGCCATGGCACGGTGTTCACGATTGGCCTTCGTGCGGAAGTTGGCATCGATATAGGGAATGAGGTCGTTCAACAGAACAGGATAGAACGAAGCTCCGTACTGGGCATGGGTCATGCCACGTCCGAAGGGGGCACGGATGTCGCCGCTCTCCATCACCACAATCATGGGTACGGCACGACCTTCGTGGATGGCATTGTCCATGATGTGCTGCATACGGCCCTGCTTGCTCCAGCCCGTCTCGTCTTCACCCATACCGTGTTGCAGGTAGAGGACGGGGTATTTCTTCTTTCCCTTCTCGTATTCGGCCGGAGTGTAGACCATCGCATGGCGCCACTTGTCGGCACTCTTGGAGAAGTAGCAGATGCTGCGCA
The DNA here is from genome assembly GCA_964503565.1 of uncultured Bacteroides sp. Lineage (GTDB taxonomy): Bacteria > Bacteroidota > Bacteroidia > Bacteroidales > Bacteroidaceae > Phocaeicola_A. Next base: position 20,551 of record CAZDAN010000008.1, on the reverse strand, counting down.
CCTGTCCCTTGGCTACGCCCTGTTGAGGACAATAGTAGTCCCCCTCTGTCCCCTCGGGAATTTCAATACCACCTGCCTGACGGTGACATCCGAAGAAGGTGTCGGTAGCGGGATCAACAGTAGAAGCACCGTCAACAAGGATAAAATAGTAATGGAAACCTACAGCCAAGGGGTCTGTAACTGCCATCCAGGCTCCCTTACCGTCGCGCTTCATGTCGTACTTCTTTCCACAGATGTCAACCTGCACCTTCTTGGCATCGGGTGCCGACACACGGAAGTAGGCACGGCGTCCGCTATCCACTTTGGGAAAATCGTTTCCGGGGAAAGTGGTTTCTGCTATACGGGCATCGGACGGAACCTCTATACCTTTTTCTATATAAGTAGGACGCTTGCTCTCATATCCCAACAAGCTCAACATCTTGTCGCCATAGCGGGCACCCAACTCGCGATAACCGGCGGCATCGAAATGAAGATTGTCGGGGCCACTGGTGCAGTTGTCAGAGGAGACAACGTGCGAGGTGTGGATGGTTTGGGGAAGCGCCTGAATCTGCTTGTTCATGCCGATGCAGACACCCTTACCGTCGGCCTGCACCACTTCGCCCACAATCAGAGGCACCTGCTCGGGCACCAGGTTGAGGTCGGCCAACATGCGGTCATAAACGTTCTGCACCTTTTCGTCCCAATCGGGATCACCGGTGTTGGAACATCCCTGATGCATCAGGATGCCCTTGATGACACCATCCTTCTGAGCCTTGCGGGCCAGTGTGATGATGCGCTCGTAGGGATTGTTGTCATAGGCTTGCAACATGCCTTTCATCCAGTTGGGAGCCACCTTTTTCACATAGTTGTCAATCGAGTCGGGCATAAAACCTTCGATACGGATGCCACCAATGGCCACATGGATGACACCCACCTTAACGTTTTCGGGCAAGTTGGCAATCATGGTACGACCGAAATAGTCGGCCGGAGTCAATCCATTGTTCGGACGACAGAGCGGAGGAGTGGCCTCGCACCACTCACCCATCTTACGGCCTCGCTGGGCATCATCGACAGCGGGCATCAGCAGGAAACGGGGACCGGGACTCACAAGGTCTTGCGCTTCGGGACGGGCTGCACCTTCCATGTTGGACTGACCGAAACAGAGGAAAATGTAGAAGTTGGGGTCAACCTCGGCCGAAACTTTCTGCATGGGGCACATACAGAGTGCCGCCAATGCAAGGGATTTCAAAAATGACTTTTTCATGTTATGCAGTTATTGTTATCAATCAAACTTCCACCAATCAAGGCGCACATCGCCTTCGGCATTTTCAATAGTGAAATAGAGGTCGTGAACACCTTCTGTACCTTTCACCTTCGTGCTGAACTTGCGGTATTTATCCACTTTCCCTGTCGGCTTGACAGCTACGGTACCGACAACCGCTCCTTCAGGACTGTCGAGACGAACAGCCATGGTGGCAACTCCCGTACCGGAAGCAGAAAGGGTGAATCGCTTGGCTCCCTTACCGAAGTCAACACCACGCAAGCGGATGTATTCATCCTTGTCGAGGTTATAGATATACATGTTCTTCTTACCCTCTGAGAAAGGCATCTTCTCCACAATGCCCGTGTTGTCGAAACCAACCTTGGCACTCTTCAAACCGTAAGCCCAGTTGGAGGTCTCGGCCTCCACACGGCGATAGGGACAGAAGGTGTGAAGCTGCTCGGCAGGCTCTTGGTCGAGCCAGTAAGGAAGTTCGGCAATGGTGCCATCGGGATTGTATTTCATTTCGGTGAAAGTGACCGAACGACGCTCATAATGGCGCAGAATATCAATGTTCTTCAAGTCGTAGTTTTGACCAAAGATGTAGGTACGTCCCTTGAAGTCAACAATACCGGGATGGTTGCCACGGGTACGCGGCGTGTGATTCATGATGTGTCCCTTGTGTGTCCACGGTCCGGTAGGAGTCTTGCTCATGGCATAGCCGATACCTTCGGGACAGCAGGTAGAAGCAAAGGCCATGTAGTAATTGTCGCCACGCTTGTAGCACCAGGGACCTTCCTGATAGTCAGGGATGCGGGGCAGTTTCACTATGTCACCCACAGTAGAAATCATATTTTCACCCAACTTCACATAGTAGGTATTGGGATTACCCCAATACATGTAAGCCTGCCCGTCATCGTCAATGAATACGGTGGGGTCAATATCTTCCCAATGTTCGCGTTGCCATACAAGAGGCTTGCCAAGGGGATCTTTGAATGGGCCGTAAGGAGAGTCGGCCACCAACACACCGATACCATGACCATGCAAGGGAGCATAGAGGTAATACTTGCCGTTGCGAGTCACCGTTTGGATAGCCCAAGCCCCGTTATCGCGGCTACGCCAAGCAAAATCTTTTAGCGAGGCCACAGCACCATGCTCTGTCCAGTTGACCATGTCAGTAGTAGAATAGAGCAACCAGTCGTACATGAAGAAACCGGCCGAGCTACGCTCATTGGGGTCGGCAATGTCCTCAGGAGATGAATCATGCGAGACATAAAGGAAAAGGGTGTCGCCCACTACCATAGGAGCGGGGTCAGCCGTAAACTTTGTCTGAGTAAAAGGCATGTTGCACTGCTCCACACCCCGAATCTCCCACCAGTCAAAGTTCATCAACCGAGGTCCCTTACGACCAGTGAAGCAAAGATAGAGGTCGTGCACACCTGTCACCTTTGACTTGACATCGGCCACCAACGTCTGCCACTTTTCCCAACCACCGGTGGCGGGAACCTGCAACATTGTAAGAAGTTGTCCACTAAGACTGTCCACACGCACCTCAATAGCACCACCACGCAAACCACTGGCCACACGGGCAGTGAAGGTGCGGGGGAACATGCGGCCAAAGTCAACGGATTGCAACTTGATATAATCACCATTATGGACATCGGTTACATATACACCGATTTCATCGTTCTGCTCGGTCTTCAGTCCACGAGAGAAAGCCATCGTTTCGGCTTCAACCTTACGGTAGGGATTGAAGTTTGCCACAGGCTTTACACCTTCATCGGTAGGCATAATGGTGGGGAAACTGCCATCAGGATTGTAAGTAAACTCTTCTACGGCCACACTACGTCCGAATCCGCCTCCACCAGGCAACTTGCCTGTGTGGTAGAAGAAGTAGCTGTGCCCCTTATAGTCGGCCACACCGGCATGATTGGTGAACGACTTGGTGTCGCACAATGGCATAATCTCTCCGGCATACTTCCACGGGCCTGTAGGCGATGTGGCGGTGCTGTAGGAGATATGTTCGGGCACACCACCTGCGGCATAAATCAACTGATAAGTCCCGTTTCTCTTAGTCAGCCAAGGGCCTTCCACATAACTGTCCTTATACTTCTTCCCTTGTTCACGGTTCTTCATCAGAGGAGCACCAAAAGCCTCCTCGGTCATGTCGGCCACGATGAGGTTGCCTTCGTAAGAAACCATATCTTCGTTGAGCTTCAGGTAATAGAGTTGCGGATTACCCCAACAAACCCACGCCTGTCCGTCGTCATCAATGAAGACACTGGGGTCGATGTGATCCCATGAACCGTTCTCGAACAAAGGTTTGCCGATGGCATCGCGGAAAGGTCCCGTAGGCGAATCGCCCACGGCTACACCAATGGCCATACCCCCCGACAACTTGGAGTGGGCACAGATGTACCAATAGAACTTGCCGTTGCGTTCAATCGTCTGAGCCGCCCATGCGCGGTCATCAGCCCATGAGAAAGATTCAAGAGCCAAAGGAGAACCGTGGTCAACCCAATTGACCATATCGTCTGTAGAATAGACACGCCACTCCTGCATCCAGAAGAAGTCGGCACCATCTTCATCGTGTCCGGTATAAACATACATGCGCCCATCATGCACCATGGGTGCCGGGTCGCTGGTATAACATGTCTGTACAAACGGATTTTGTGCCCAAGCCACGGGAAGCGTCATCAGCGCCAACAGGGCACTTAACCATTTTCTTTTCTTCATTTTCTCTCAGTTTTTATGTTTTTTTCAATTTTCTATTCCTCTATTACCCAATCTTCTTCTCTTTCATACTTGAATTCGTCCACATCCACATATCCCCCACTCTGCTTGGTGGCATAGTTGAAGATGGCATAGCGGGTACCCATGAACAGCAAGCGATAATCAAAGCGCATCTTATAGGGGCGGCCGATAGGTGTCCATTCACCCTTACCTATTCTATAATAGAAAGTGGCCATGTCCTGTCCGCGATTGAAATCGGCATCGATACGGAGCTGAATGGTCTTAACCTTCTTCAACTTCACCTGTCCGACAATCTCCTCATCCACTTTGGTGACGGATTTTTCGCGGTTGGTCAAATGTACTTCTGTATTAGATTGAGTCAATGTAAACTGTTTACCGTCGCGTGCAATAGTGAGCACACCTGAATGTCCGTTGAAAGCAGCAAATCCACAACGGTCGCCATCCTCCATGTGGCGCAGGTCGAGGGTGACGTATGCCGAACAGGCGGGTCCCTCCATGCGCTGACTGATGGTATTTCGTGCCTCGTAGAGGTTGGAGACCACTTTATTGGTCTTCAAACGGAGAAAGCCCTTACGCTCAGTGAGCGACCAGGCATCATCCACGGGATTGTGATTCCATTGCCAAAGTATATTCAGCTTGTCACTTTCGAAATCATCACTTGTAACCAGATTTGTGCCCTTCACTTCATCACCACCTTGAGGCATTTGGGCTGGCACGTGTCCGTTCTCATCGCCCAAGATGGGCCATCCGTCAATCCAACGGCAAGGCATGTGGGTAAGAATACGCCCCACTCCACCACGGTCTTGGAAAATGACACCATACCACTTGCCATCGTTGCCATCCACAATGGTACCTTGACCTACATATCCCGCCTTATCAAAATCACTTTGAAGAATCACTTTCTTCTCGTAGGGGCCATGAATGTCATCGGCACGATAGCACACCTGACGACGATGACGTCCGGGTGCCCACACGTGGGAAATCATCAACAGATAGTATTTGCCATTGTGTTTAATCATGCGCGAACCTTCCAGAAGCCCCGTCTCATCAGCTTCACGCTCGAATATTTTACAATCAGAACCGGGAATCACTTCTTTCAGGTCTTTCGACAACTCAGCCATTTCACCCGTACCATAGACAACATACACGCGATCGTCATCATCGAAAAAAAGCGATGCATCATGAAAGTGACGCAAGCGTGAATGAATCTTCCACGGTCCGGCAGCATCCTTGGCTGTCATGATGTAGGTGTCGCCCCCCCTACTGTCGTTGGGAGCAAACAGGGCATAGAACGTTCCCTTATGATACTTCAATGAAGTTGCCCATTGGCCACGGCCGTATGCCGTACCCTCCTCCATGTCATACTTGGGAGAATCTGTCAATTTATCAAACAGGTAACCGATGACCTCCCAATTTGAGAAATCCGTAGAACGCATAATGGGAGCACCGGGTATCAGATGCATGGTTGTAGTGACCATGTAGTAATAGTTGCCCACGCGGATAACATCAGGATCGGGCGTGTCGGCCCAAATCATAGGATTACGAACAATGCCCCATGCAGAGCTTGCCATACACATCATAGCCACGATTATTTGAACTATTTTCTTCTTCATAATATAATGTTTATTACTTTTATGCCACAAAAGTAATATAAATTCTCATTCAGTACGCTTGTTGCATGTTTCGTACATATTTCTATTTGTTGCATCCATGTAAAAAAGAGCGGGCATACACGCTCTTTTGCATGTATGCCCGCACAGTAATGTATGAAGAAATATTTATTTCTTAATCACTTTTTCAACACGGATAGTTCCGTCGCTCATGAACTTCTTCATGATAACAATACCCTGTTGTGCCTTCATGATACGACGTCCGTTCAAGTCGAAGAGCTGGATGCCCAATACCTGTGCCGGAGCGGCCACGGTCTCATTGATACCATTAACAATTTCGTCGTACATTGCAGCATAGTCGCTGAATGTCTTGTAAGGATCTGCACCTACCATCTGTACCTTAACCTGGTTGAAGAAGGTGTGTGAAGCAGGACCACCGACAGCACCGATAGTCAACATACCGTCAGAAACTACTACATTAGGAATAGTAATGTTGTCAACGGGGAATGCCTGACCGATAACGGGAGCTGAGATTGTGTCACCCACCTCGCCTTCAGGAGTATTTGAAGTCTTGGCATAGAAGTAAGAACCTTCAGCCGCAACTTCATCCTGACGTTCACCGAAGCTGGCTACGATGTTATAAACACCAGCGGGGAGGTCAACGATAGTCTGTTCAACAGCATAGCTTGAGCCCCAAGTCTGGAACATACAGTCAGAAATCTGGTAACCGGGATCGCTCCAACCGTAGCTCAATCCAGGAGCTGATTGTCCTTCAGGAGTAGTCCATCCAGGAACATTCTCTGTAGAAACACCATCCTTATAGAAGTCAAGGTTATCTTGCAGACGGTAGATGTTCGGATTTTTCACGAATACAGTTAAATCAACAGGCACAACATAAGTTTCCAGCGTGTTAGTGTCTAATTTTTCTTCGAACAACGTGTTATCGGCTTCCTTCAACTGAGCGAAAATTTCTTTCTTCAGACGGAGTTTGATAGCTTCGGCCAATTCATCATCATCAGTCAGAGCGTTGTTAGCTGCAACGATAAGTTCATCATCAGCAGCAACCCCCAAAGCCTTCAGAGCTTCAGTACCGAGGCGCAAACGCTCAACCAGAGCCATGATACCTGTACTTGTACAACTGGAAGCGCCCTCAGTAAAGAGTTTGCCAGAAGTGTTAACGGGAATCTGCAGTTCGTCGATTGCAGCCTGCAACTCAGCATCATCTGTGATAGTCTTCACAATGAGTGTGATAACTTCCTTTTCGATTGTCTCACCTGTTTCAGAATCTGTTTCTGTTACGACAGAAGTTTCCTTAGTCACATACTTGGCAGCAAGAGCCTTCAATTCTATGTAGAGTTCAGTGTTGGCAAACTTAGTGGTTGCATTGTTATCAACAATGTTCTGAGCCTGTTCGGGCAGTGCGTAATATGCATCGCAGAGAGCGCGGTGGTCAGACATCACCTTGGCTACAGCTTCAAGGTCAGCGATAGCGGCAGTGTAAGCAGAAGGATTAGTGTAAGTGCTATACTCAGCCTCGTACTTGGAAACTGTAACATTCAGAGCATCCAAAGCAGAACCGGCATAACGCTCGTTAGCCTTACCTGCATCCAAAATAGCTTTAGCAGATTCAAGAGCCTTCACCAAAGCCTGAGTCTCTTCAACACCGGCAGCGTTAGGCATGTAAGTAATCTTAGGATTAGCAATCAGAACTTCATTCATGCTACCAGCCACCAAATTACCTTCAGAGTTACAGGGTGTCCAACGTACCTTATAGTTTCCTGAAGCCTTGGGATAGTACGTGTATTCAATGTAGTTGGTACCACTGGCTACCTGACCTGAATTGGCGATAGACTTCATATCACCCTTAGTAGCATCAACACGGCTATAAACTACGTCACCATTGGAATCATAAATCTCAAACTTTACATAACTTGCAGCACTCCATGCACCCAAGTTGTAGCTTACCTTATACTTCTTACCGGCTTCAAGAACCAAGTCATAACCTTCAAGGCTACCATATTCTACGATACACTGGTCGGGAGTATCATTGTTTGTACGAGTATAGAAACCTCTTGTAAACTCACCACCATCGGCAAATGTCTTCATGTTGGCACCTGAACCGTGAGAAGTACCTGGCTCGCGAACAGTACCGTCGTAAACCATGTACCAACCTTCGGGAATACTTCCCTGAGCTGTAGCGGTAAAGTAGTCGGGCAATACCTGACGGAGTGTGTCAGCGGGGTCAAGGTTCACCTTACCTACGTTGATGATGTAAGTGGTGTCACCATAAATTTCATCGGCAATACGCTGTTCAGGATAAATCTTACTGATGTTGATAGCATATTCACCAGTAGCCAAATCACCGGCACTTGTACGCTTCAAGATGATTGATTCAGCAAAACCTTCAGCAGGCTCAACAGTCAAAGTTTCTTTACCCAACTTGGCTACGAGGGCTGCACAATCCACATTCTTGTCAAATGTCACCTTGAAGTCAGTGATGCTGTTCGGCAAGTTGAATGAACCGTTTTCGGGGTCAGCAGAAACAATGATAGGAGTAACAAAGATGTAAGCGAAAGCATCTTCAGGAGCAGCAACGTCATAGTTATAACTTGCAGCACCGGCATAGTCCTTCACGTCGCCACCAGGGCCACCATCGTAAGTCAGGTGGTAAGTGGCATCAGCGGGATTGTTGAAAGTAATTTCTACAGAAGCACCTTCGTCAATCATTTCGTTCATAAAGATATAGAAACGACCGTCAGCAGTACCTTCAACAGACATAATTCCAGCCTCTGCACCATCAACCTTTACACTGGCACAGTCTGTAGGATAGAGCAAACGGGGCTTGCCACCAGCAGCCACCAAAGCGGGCAAGTTGGTGTCGAAACCAAAGTTGAGTTGGATAACGTCATATGCGAACTCGGCTGTTACACCATACTTATATTCCTCTACACGGATGTTGTCGAAATAATATTCAATTTCGGTATCCAACATTGCCAGGTTGAAAGCAATGGATTGGAAAGTACCACCACCAGCCTGTTCTGCAGTAAGCGTACCCTCATATTTGAATGACTGCCAATCGGTAGTGATTGCAGGATTACCCAACATATCCCAGTGGAGATAGTTGCTGGGAGTACTGTGGGCCTGAGTTTCAGGAGCAACCTCAGTATTAGCCTTAGCATCGAAGAACACGCGATAATTGGTTCCTTCGGGAAGAGGCTGAGGCAATGCGATCCAGAACTGAGAATCCCAAGTATTTGCGCTCTTGGCAGGAACTGTCAGCATGACTCCCTTACTACCATCTACACCGGCACCTTCCACTACGGGAGCCGGCAAAATGTCCTGTGAAGGAGCAATTTTAGCAACGAAGCAGCTCATATCATCCCCTTCCAGATCTCCGTTGGTAGTGATTTCAGTCCAACCTACCTGCTGAACTTTACCCGTAGATTCGAGTTCTGCACTCTCAACAGTCACATTGGTCCAACTGGCACCTTTGATGGCATGAAGGTGTACAAAACCAAAGTCCTTGGCGATGGCCTTCAAGTCATAAGTATAAACAGAACCTTCGACACTCTGATACTTTTCGGTACACCAAGCACCATTAGGAATATCTACCAAGTAAGACTCTTCTATGGTTGCCCCACACTGGCCTTCGTCCTTTGTACGATTAAACAATACACGAGGAGTACCTTCTGACACAGTCAGAATCAGTTTCGAATACAGTGTCAGATCTGCGAAGTTCTTCACACTCATATCACCGTAAACATTCTGTGTGGAGGTACCGATTCCCCATTCACAAGTTGCTTCACCGGTCTTCGCGGCATTGCCGTCCCAACCGTCCCAAGCGTAGAAACCTACTTCTTGGAGAGAGATGCGTTCCTGAGCTTTTACACTCACTGCGCCCAGCACTACTAGTGCAAGCGCCAAAAACATACGGAAAGATTTTCTCATGTCTTTTTGATTTTAGTTAATACTATATGTTAATACATAATAAATTTCATTTCCGACTGCAAAGATAATCTACACCTTTATAATAGACTTTTCCGTATGTTTCTTTTAATTTCTATTTTGTGTCAACATCCTTAGAAAGGATAATCGGACATAATCTCACGTGCATAACGAAACAAATTCCTAACCACAATAGACATATATCAATTACTGAGCTGCAGTGTTTGCTTCACGCTCAATATATTCCGACGGTGCAACACCAAAATGTTTTCTGAATATGGTCGAGAAATGGGCCAAGTTGGAAAAACCTACGGTGTAAGCCACCTGTGTGACATTTATTTTCTGTTCGCGTAACAGACGAGCGGCCTGTTCAAGACGGATGTTACGGATAAACTCGCTGGTGGAAATTCCCGTCATTTCTTTCATCTTGCGATGCAATTGTGCCCGACTGATTCCCACCTCCTGAGTGAGCATGTCCACATTGAAGTCGCTGTTAGAAAGATTCTTGTTGATAGCTTTCATCACCCGCTCCATCAGCAATTCATCATTGCCCTTCACCTCGCATGGCTCCACCTTGTCGGCTTGTTGCTGAGCACCTGAATATTTGCCTTTCAGACGTTGACGACCGACAATCAGGTTTTCTATGTTCATGTGCAACTCTTCCATATCAAACGGTTTGGGCAGGAAGGCATCGGCTCCACGCTCCAATCCTTCGAGACGATTGCCAATGTCAGCCTTCGAAGTCAGCATAATGACCGGTATATGAGAGATATTCACATTGGACTTTATCATACGCAACATGGTAAATCCGTCCATTTCAGGCATCATCACATCGCTGATGACCAAATCATAGTCACCCGTGAGCAATTCCTTCAATCCATCCTTTCCATTGGGGGAAATGCCGAACTTATAGTATTGCCCCAATTCGGCGGATATATAGTGGGCAATCTCCAAATCGTCATCGACCACTAACACGCGATGATTTTTCCTGCGTGTACTTTTGGTTCCTTCCGTGCTGTACACCTCTTCTTCCGGCAAAGCCTCTTCCACCTCCTCTTCGGACAAATGTTCCTTGCCCAAAAGAAGTGTTACCACAAAGACAGCTCCACGTTGACCATCGGTACGATTGAATGCTTCGATATTACCTTGATGCATATCTACAATCATTTTGCAGAGGTTGAGTCCAATGCCGGTTCCATTGATGTGCATCCGTCGTGAATTTCCTCCTTGATAGAAACGGTCAAATATACGTTTTGCAGTATCTTTATCCAATCCCACACCTGTATCCCGCACTTCAATGTGTACCTCCTTTTCGTCACGAGTTAAAGAGATATCCACCGTACCACCATCGTATGAGTACTTGAATGCATTGGATAACAGATTGGTAATGACCTTGTCAAACTGACTATGATCAAACCAGACCTCCAATTGTTCTATGTTATCGTGAATAAAGTTAAACTTGATGTTCCGTTCCCAGGCACTGTATTCATACATCTTATATACACCATATATGAATCTTACCATATCGGTCTTCTGACAATGCAACTTCATCTGTTGTTTATCAATTTTGCGCATATCCAATATCTGATTCACCAGATTAAGCACACGATTGGCATTGCGCTCAATGGTGTCAATGTCACGCAAAGCATCAAATTGTTCATCCCCCAATCGACGTTTCAGATTGGCTAATGGACTGAGAATTAGTGTAAGCGGTGAACGGATATCATGCGTGGCATTGATAAGGAACTTCATCTTTTCTTCGTTCAACTGGTCAGACATACGACGACGGTAAGCCAACACAAAATATGCACACAACGTCAAGAGTACCAACGCATAGATTGCGTATGCCCACGATGTGCGATACCAAGGTGCACAAATCGTCACACGAACAACCTTTACCGGCGAATAGACATCGCCATGAAGCGCACGGGCTTCAATCTCATAGATTCCCGATTGCACAAAGTTGTTGACAAACGTGTTGTCTCCCTCTATATTCTTTGTCCATTGTCCTCCATTCACACGAAATTCAAAGGTCACATTATAGGGATTGTTGAAGTTCAATTGCGAAAAGGTCATGAATATACTATGGTCACGATGTGACAGCGTGAATCGGTCTGCCTCGTAAATGGCTTTATCTGTCACCTTCACATCGTTGAGTACCGTATGGGCGTTCACTTTGACCCCACCCACGGAGAATGAAGTAAGCACCAAGGAATCGGACATCACTCTATTTTCTTGAATCTTTTTGGGTGAGAAGGCCACCAATCCGTCGTTGTGACCAAAGAATATCATATCTGCACCGGTGTGCAATCCTACTCCATGCAAATATTCCTTCTTCTCCAATCCATTGCCTGTGATATAGCCGATAAAGCGATTGCGACTGAGACTATACTGCCAAATACCCATGGAGGTAGAACACCAGATGTCACCGTCATGGGATTGTACAATGTAATTGATAATCTTGTTGTTCAGTTGTTCACTACTCGGAAAGGGCTGAACATTTCCTTGTTTACGGTCATATAGGTACAGACCCTGGTCTGTACCTATGGCAATATTGCCATCGCGCAATTCACAAAGCGAAAAGCACATGATGTTTTCGAGTTGTTGCTGCCATCCCTGTGAAAGGAAACTGCCCGTCTTAGGATCGTAGCACGAAACACCCGTAGAGGTACCCATCCAAATCAATCCATTATAATCTGCCGTCATACACAAGACCCAGTTATTGCACAAACGCCCCAATTCATCTTCGCCTTCCATCATGGAGTAATTCTTCAACGAACCGGTCTTCGGATTATATATACAGAATCCACGTGAAAAGACAGATACATAAAGATTACCATCATCATCGGATGTCATTTCATTAATCTTGTCACAATCGAACGTAAACTGCAATTGCGAATGTCCCGTCAAAGGGTCGTAAGCATAGACACTATTGCTGGTACCAACCCAATAGCGGTTCTTCTTATCGCGATAGATAAACTCCACAGCAGGAGGCGAAGCAGGATGAGCCACCACACGTCCTTGAGAATCAAATCCATAGATGCCGACATTCTGAACCGTACACCAAGTGATTCCCTTGTCGCCCTCGCACACCGAGGTGATAAAGGAACCTAATTGTATCTGTTGTTTTTCAAAGCTCCACGAATTGAACAGGCGCTCACGCTGGCTGACCATCAACAGACCTTTCCGTTGCAATCCCAACCACATATTCTCATCACGGTCGAACAGGATGGAAGTCAGTTTGGAAGTGTCCAAATTGATACCCAAAGCATCTACGCTCACACGCTGTAGCTTACGACTTCCTACAGGAAGACAAAAAAGTCCCTTTCCGCGCGTACCTATATATATGTTACCATCGGAATCGACATTGGCTACATTGAAAATGAATTCATCTTCCCCCTTCAGCACACTCATGTCAATATCTGCATCCATCATCTGTCCGCTCCGATAAGCCATAATACCATTGTGGCAAATCACCATCAGTTCGTCCGAACGGTCGATAAACGCAACCGGCTCACCTGCAGTGGAAACATATTTATAGAAGGCATTGTCCATCTTCATGATAATGGACTTGTTATCACCCCGTCGCCACAAACGTCGCTTGGAGTCTTCATATACCTGCTCGTAGTAAGGTTCGTCCACCTCGGGCGTATAGTCCGACGTGGGAGTCATCTCCAAATTGCGGTCTATTATGTAAGCCCCATAACCGGAGGTGCTGACAAAAAGGTTGCCATCGGAAAACTGAGTCAGGTAGGCAATGCGCGGACGATACCCATTGGGGAATTTGTAATGAATGAACGAATCACTTTCAGGGTTATAACGATCCAAACCACGATTCGTCCCCACCCACACATGCCCATTACGGTCACACAACAAACTTACCACGGCATTGTGGCACAGCGAAGACTCATCGGAATCTTCGTGCAAATAGGTGACGAACTGGTAACCGTCGTACTTGTTCAATCCATAGTCGGTGGCTATCCAGATGTTTCCATATTTATCCTGACACAAGGCAGTGATGATACTGTTTGAAAAACGGTCAGAAGAGATGAACTGACCAACTTGAGCAAATGACGAAAGTACAAATCTGAAACAAATCAGAAACAACACGATTCTTTTCATGGCTATAAATGTGATTTTCTCTTATTCTTATATGATTTTCACAATTGCATTAGTTACGTCTGCAAAGATAGCACTTCTTTAAGATATATCCAATCTTTTTCTGTCTTATCCGCTTTTCTTTTTGTCTCATCGTCTCATAGAAACAAGGCGTAAACCCTGAATCTTCGGGTTTACGCCTTACAATCCTTATTTACTGCCAATACGATGGCAGTACTCTGCCACGCTAATGGCAGTACCCTGCCACTATGATGGCAGATGTCTGCCACCCCCGTTGGCAGTAACAGAAGAACAGTATGAACTATTGCACTGCATGGTATTTAATGACCCGACCATCAGCACGCCGTTCGATACAGAAGCCTTTGGGAACGGCCAACCGACGTCCCTGCAAATCGTAATAGACAGAAGGTCCTCCCTGTACAGGTGTCTTTTCGTACACCTCTTCCACAATGCCATCGGCTGTATGGTCAATCAGAAAGATGTACGTATTCAAGCTACGTGCCGGCAACGAAACTGTAATCGACTCGGTAGGAGAATTAACCTCAATAGGAATAGACTGGCATACGGCCTCGTCGGTAGAAAGCAGATGAGTACCACTCTTTACTTTATACGGAAGATTCAGTTTCAGATCAAACGCATTTTTGGTCGTGTCGATAGCCATCACAATCAATGAATCCCCCTTGACATAGGCCGATGTTTGGAAAGCACTGTTCGTACTCACATTGACACTGGCTTTGGTCCCCAAACGAGTAGAGCCGGTAACATGCTTCGAGAAATGAGACATCACATAGCCACGGCGCAACAGTTTGCCATATTCGTTGTCTTTGCCATATTTGGTCTCGCCCGTACCTATAAACGACCAATGAGCCATCATGTACCAATAGACGTATGCATTGGCACCGGCCAACATGGATTCGTTCAACTCTTCAGCAAATATCAATTCGTCGTGCCAATTGGGCAGACGGTCGCCACATTCAACAGAGTGCTCGGTCATCCACACATGTTTACCGTACTTCTGAGCCGTCTTGGCCGACTGAGCCATGTATGACAAAGGCGGTTGGCCATAGAGGTGCCCACCAATAATGTCAATATGTTTGCAGGTAGCCGTGTCATCCAACAACGGGTCGGTGTACTTGGGATTGAAGTTCAGACTCTCGGCCGACATCAGTTTCACCTTATATTGGTCTTTCTTCAACAGGTGGGCATTCTCCTTCACCAAGGTGACCAATTGCTCAGGGCTGTAGAGACAGCCTGAGTAGCTGACCCACCAATCCGGCTCGTTCTGAATGGAGACGACGTCCACATCGGCCTGATTGCTGTGCATGTAGGCAAGATATGAATTGAGCCAGGGGAAAAACTTGGCGTAATGGTCGGTGCGGAGTTCGCCGCGCTTGTATCCCTGTTCTTCGCTATTACCACCCTGAGCCGTACCGTTGGTTTTATAACTGTCCGGAGGCGACCATGGACAACCATAGACCAATGCTCCACGCTTCTTTGCCTCCTTGATGACGGGCAGATAGCCGTGCCAGTCGTAGGGTGTGTCCCATGGAGTCTTCACATTGCCCACAGTGTTAGGTGAAATCTCCATGCGCACGATATTCAGTCCTACGGGCGAGTCTTCGCCATAAAGCAGTTTGATGATTTCCACGTCGTCAATGGGACGCATGGCTCCCCAGCAGGCAGCAGCACCGAAACCGGTCACATATTGATGGCGCACACTATCCACCGTAACAGTGATGGTGGCCGCACGAGATACGCCCATTGCGGCAAACAGAGAAAGGATGAGAAGTAATTTTCTGTTCATATATAATTGAGTTGGTTTTATATTTGGGCACGAATTACACGGATTACACGGTTAATAATGTGTTGCAAAACCGTGTTAATCCGTGTAATCCGTGCCTTAAATAAGATAGGATTCTATTTTTTTCAAGGCAACGGCAGATACCAATTCTGCTCGTTCATCAACTTGGCACGCAGGGCGGCATCCACCTCACCATCGCGACGGCTGATGGGGTCGGCCAAGTAGGCATTGTCGCCACGACGCATAGCCACGCGCATGAGGTCGTAGAGACGATAACCTTCGAAAGCACCTTCGAGAGCCATTTCGTCGATAATCATGTCCTCCACGATCGGAATCTGATAGTCAATGGTGTCCTGACGGGTAGCCAACGAATCTTCGGGCATGGGCAACACGTAGAAAGCATTGCAATGGCTGTCACCCGAACCACGGGAATGCACACCAATGGCATTTTCTTTCAAGAAGATATTAGAATCAAAATCAATCAGCAGTCCTGCCTCCTTACGTTCTACAGAGTCAACATACTGAACCAGATTGTCCTCGCACATACCATACTTCAGTACCACCATAGCTGACTGAGGATAACCGGCACGGTTCAAAGCCTCGGCATAGCGCAGATAAACCATTGTAGTACGGACTGTAGGAATGAACGTTGAGGTTGAGACCATTTTAGAAATGCTCTGCCTGTCGTTGCTATATTCCGAATAGTCGTTCTGTCCACCAATCGAACTCTGAGTATAGTTCGAATATAGACGAAGGTCGCCAACCAAATATGACTTATGCAATCCTACGCGCGGAGCATAAATGGTATCGGTTTGGGTATCGGTCTTATACTCCATGCAATAAATTTGCTCAGCCGACAGGTTGTACATGGCAGAAGAAGGGGTCACCTGATAATAATAGTAATTGTCCTTGGTAGAACTGTAGATATTTTCCAAGTCACTGATGACACCATCGAATTCGCGCTCCTCCATTGGAATGAAACTACGTACTTCAGCAATAGACGCAATTCCATAATTGGTCGTTGCATGGTATGCATCCGTAATGACAGTAAAATCAGTAGGTCTGGGCCAATAGATACGACTGGAAGAATTCATCATCACATAGTCATCTCGATCGGTCAGATAGTCGTGATACCAAGTGGCTGCTTCCTGATAACGTCCGGCCCACAAGCAAAGGTCACCCAAAAGCACGCGCATGGGGATAAAGAAAAGTCGGGAAGGAAGATTGTTGATACTTCCCCAATCGGGAACATCGCGATATGCATAAGGGGCAAGGTCCTGAATAAAATGGTCACAGATTTCCTGCATAGAAGCACGTGGTCCATTCATTGCTTCACGAGCATCCAATTCAGTCATCAATGGTTCCAACACAAGAGGTACACTACCATAAACCTTGGCCAACTCAAGATAAGCCCATGCACGATAAGCCTTCACAGCAGCATATTCAGCCTCGAAAACCTTGTATCCGCGACGTTCCAACGTGGTATCCACGTGATGGAGGAAATAGTTGCAATGATTGATTACCGAGTAGTAGTCACTCACGGTATTGTATTTGTTTTCCTGTGAAAAATCCCAAGCACTCAACTGCTTGAGGTCAGCCGAAGCTGCTTCGGTAGTTTTCACCAAATCGGCGCGCACTTCGCCCAACAGCATCGTGCGATCAGCAATGACCTGCATCTTGTTGATGATACCCAATACACTGTACACCGAATCGGTTACGTGCGACAGGGTGTTGTCATCCTCATACATCACAAAATCCGAATCGGTTTCCAACATGTCCTCACAAGAGGTGAAGTAAACTGAAGCTACGAGTAACGAGCCACAAGCTACGAGCAAGCTCTTTATATTAAATCGTTTCATATTTCTATTTCTTTAATAATTTCATCTTTTACAGATTGATATTCACACCCAACGAGAACGAGCGTCCGGCAGAAATCAAGCCACGGTCGATCCCCTGAGACAGCACATTGCCCGACATGGCACAATCAGGATTGTTACCCAAGTAACGGGAAATAGTGAAGAGATTGGCTGCATTACCCCAAATGGTGACACCTTGCAAATAGGTGCTCTGAATGGGAAGATGATAGCTCAATGTCACAGAGCTGAGACGCAGATAACTGCCATCCTCTATCCAACGGTCGCTGAAGCGGCTGTTGCCCATGGGGTCACCGTAAGCCACACGCGGAATATTGGTCTGTTGGTTTTCCGTAGTCCAACGGTTGGCCATGGCTGTTGTCTGGTTCATGAAGAGGCTTCCACCCTCGAGCAATGAACGCTGGTAATTGTAGATGTCATTACCCAATGAATAGTTGAATGCTGCAGAAAGGGTCAGATTCTTCCAATTGATGGTCGTGAAGATATTTCCGTAGATGTCCGGAGTAGGGTCACCAATCACGGTACGGTCTGCATTACTAATCATATGGTCACCGTCAAAGTCTCTGAAAGAGACATCGCCAGCAGCAAAATAGAGTATGTCTCCCTTGTCGTTCAACAAGTATTTGCCGTCAGCCTTAGCAGCTTCAGAAGTGGCATACACGCCTTCGGTCTTCCAACCATAGAAAACTCCGACAGGCTGTCCTACCTTTGTCTGAATAGTAGCACCATAGATATCGGTTGTAAAGGTACGGTTGTCATTAGGCAAGGCTGTCACCTCATTCTTGTAACGTCCTACTGATGCACCCAACTCCCAACGGAAGTTCTTCAGATTGATGGCCTTCACCGAAGCGGTAACATCGAAACCTGTGTTTTCCAGTTTACCACCATTGCTCCAGTTTTCTTCCAATCCACTGGGCCATGCCAGACGACTCAATGACAAGAGGTTGTCCGTCCAACTCTTGAACCACCCCAAACGGATGCTCAAACGGTTGTTCAGGAAATGGCCCTGCAATCCGGCGGTCACACGGTTGGTGGTCTCCCATTGCAACTCGGTGTTACCGATGTTACCGATAATCAGACCCGTAGCCTGATCACCCAACATACGCTGTGCCAGGAAGTAACTACGCGAAGCGGTATAGTCGATATCATCGTTACCTGTCATGTCGTAACCTACATTCAGACGCAAGTAGTTGATGCCCTTGACATCAGCCAGCCACTTCTCGTTGCTCAACACCCAAGCCCCCTCAATACTGGGGAACAAGCCCCACTTGACCCCCATTACCTTCAGTCCGGGAGCATCAGCACCGAAGCGTGAAGAGGCACTGGCCGAAAGTCCGCCATTTAGGTAGAAGCGTTCGGCATAGTTGTATCCGACCAAGGCGTACCAAGCCATTTCACGAGTCTTGTCATCAGCACCGCCAGTTGTCTTGAACTGGAGTGAGTTACTCATGTTAGGAGTCTTGTCGTTACCTGTATTGTAACCCTTCTGATTAGTCAAGTTATAGTTATTGCTAATGTAGCGGAAACCACCCATCACCGACACATCGTGTGCACCGTGACGGTTCTTCCAAGCGACACGTGTGTCACTCTGGATAACAGTTTGACGAGCCGCCAGACTTTGGGCAAAGTTTTGCAAGGTAGTACCTTCGTCCAGACCTTCTACTTTGAAAGTGGGCACACCATGTATAGGCAGGTAATACATTTCGTTTGTATTCACCAATCCCAGTGTAAACTGTTCACTGACTGTGAGGTTCTTGCTTATTTCGTAACGGGGAGTTACTGAGAACGTAATCAATCGGTTACCGAAGGAGTTACGGTTTTCTCCCTCACCATAATGCAGAATGGCAGTGGGATTTGCCAAGCGGCCTGCGCCTTGGAACATACCTTCCAGATAGTCATCAGCTTCGGCCAGATACTGACTGACATTCCCAGCCATATCAAACGCATAAGGAGAAAGGAACGGAGCTTTCACCAAGCCTAAGAAGGAAGGTGAAGTGATGACACCCGAAGTGGTGTTGACCGGAGCACCGTCATCAAACAGACTACGATCCACATCGCTGTACGATGCATCAAAACGAACGTCCAAGCCAGTCATAATCTCTATATCCGAGTTCAAACGCATACTGAAGCGGGAATAGTCATTCTTTTTGAACGGGCTGTTGGCCATCGAATAGCCGACAGAAAGGTTGTACGAAGCTACTTCATCACCACCCTGTACATTGATTCCATAGTTCTGTGAGAAGGAATTTTCATACACCTGATCCACCCAATCTGTATTATTGTGATACTGATTGTAATAGAAATAGGTAGGATCAGTATTCAGGTACTTCATAGCTCCCAAAGATGCCGTCTTGTTGGCCAAAAGTTCAGTGGTGTAGAGGCGATAATCCTCAGCCCCCATCATCTCCGGCAGACGCGGAACCAATTCGTAACGGCCATTGACGGTCACATCAATTTTGGTAGCCATACTCCTGCTGCGCTTTGTCTTGATAAGGATGACACCATTGGCTCCCTTGGAACCATAGAGAGCCGTACCGTTCTTCAAGA
The DNA here is from genome assembly GCA_964503565.1 of uncultured Bacteroides sp. GTDB lineage: Bacteria > Bacteroidota > Bacteroidia > Bacteroidales > Bacteroidaceae > Phocaeicola_A. Next base: position 661 of record CAZDAN010000008.1, on the reverse strand, counting down.
CTTCCACACTCTCAATGTCGTTCACATTGATGTTGGCTAACATATTGTTGAAATATCCGTCGTGCAACATTTCACGGCTTTGCTGCATGTCCATGATATATCCGTCAAGCACAATCAATGGCTGAGCATTGGCATACAGCGAGTTGATACCATTCATTAACATCACACTGCCCACACCGGGAAGACCGCCACGTGAAATGGAATGCACTTCAGCACCCAGACGCTGGCTGATAAGGGGATCGATACTTAGTTCAGAAGTGTTGTCAAAACCTTTAGCCAAGCTGCTGATTGTTGCAGTTGTGCTCTGTTGGTAACCGGCACTGAAAATCTCATGGTAAAGGCGTGCGTCTGCCCTACCATTATTAATTGCAGTCTGCAGGAGGTTGTATCCCTCCACGACCATAGAAACTGAACGTGTATATGCAGGAACCTTCAACTCATAGTCACCATATTCATCAGTCATACCGGAATAACGGGCATCACCGTATGCCGTCACAATCACACCGACCAACGGCTGACCGGTAGCGGCATCCAATACCCTACCCTTCACCGTATTCATATTTTCTTGTGCTGCCACGGTTATCGAACCGCTGATTGCAAGGGCAGCACAGATTGTCTTATAGAGTTTCATAATTGAATTATGATTTATGATTTATAATTT
>CAZDAN010000007.1:0-22437 GCA_964503565.1 uncultured Bacteroides sp. | reverse complement strand
TCAGCTCACTCACCGGCGGACGTGCTTCGTTCATCATGAAGTTTGCCAGCTACGAACTTGTGCCGGGTGACGTGCAAGAGAAGCTGATGAAGGAATTCGAAGCCAATCAGACTAACGAAGATTAACGTTTAGATATACATTTTCCCTGTTAAAAGCCGCTTTCTGTTAAAAGAGGGCGGCTTTTTTTATAATAAGTGCAAAAAAACTCCTCCTTTTTTAGATGCGCACACTTAATTTTGTATTATTTTTGCAAAACAAATAAGCGTTTCGAATGTTTAAGTAGTCATAATATTAACCAAAAATGGATATTCCGTTAATAAACGAAAATATGGTTATAAAACATGTTAACCACTATTGGATGACATGAAAGACCGTGCTAACTTTGCAAGCATGAAAAAATCAACGATTTGGACATTAGGTATAGTTATGGGCATTTCCTTTCTTTGTCTGCTCTACTTACAGGTGAGCTACATCGAGGAAATGGTGAAAATGCGCAAGGAACAGTTTGATGAGTCTGTAGCCCGCAGCCTTACCAAGGCAGCCCGTAATCTGGAATTGGACGAAACCTACCGTTTCCTGCAAAAAGATGCAGAGCGCACTATTGTCATGGCCGACACGGGAAGCATCGTGACTGATTCGACGAACAACGTCATCAGATTCAATAGCAGCTATCATCGCTATGATGGCGTCTCCATGTTCCGTATGCGCATGGCCATCACCAGTCCCTCACTCTCGCCCAAGGCCGTTATCTCCAAAAGTAAAGGAGTGAAAAACAGTAGTTTTTCGCAAAGCCTGCAATTGCAACGCGAAATTATTAAAAACAAATATGTCTATCAGCGTAATCTGTTGGAAGAGGCCGTTTACACCATGATGCGCACCAGCAGCGACAAACCGTTGGAGCGACGCATCGATTTCAGCAAATTGGGCGGTGACTTGAAATCGGAATTATTGGATAACGGTATTGAAATCCCCTTCCACTTCACTGTTGCTACAGGCTATGGTCGTGAAGTATATCGGTGCTCTGATTATGAAGAGGCGGGCGAAGAGTTTTCTTACACTCGCGAACTATTCCCCGAAGATCCGCCAGCCAAGATGGGTATATTGAAGATTCATTTCCCTACGATGAACGACTACATCTTCAGCTCCGTACGCTTTATGATTCCGTCGCTCATTTTCACGGTGGTGTTGCTCATTACCTTCATCTTCACTATCGCTGTCATCTTCCGCCAAAAGAAGCTGACCGAGATTAAGAATGACTTTATCAACAACATGACGCATGAGTTCAAAACTCCTATCTCCACCATCTCGTTGGCTGCACAGATGTTGCAGGATTCCAGTGTGGGCAAGTCGCCGCAGATGTTCCAACACATTTCCGGGGTCATCAACGATGAGACCAAGCGCCTGCGTTTTCAAGTCGAAAAAGTGTTGCAGATGTCCATGTTTGAGCGTCAGAAGGTGACCATGAAGATGAAAGACATTGACGCGAACGAGCTGATTAGTGGGGTCATTAACACCTTTGCCTTGAAAGTGGAGAAGAACAACGGAAAAATTACTTCAAGCCTTGAAGCCGAACAGCCTATGATATTTGTGGACGAAATGCATTTTACCAACGTCATTTTCAATCTGATGGACAACGCCGTGAAATACAAGCGTCCTGATGAAGAACTACTGTTGAACGTACGCACATGGAATGAACCGGGTCGTCTGCTCATCTCCATTCAGGACAATGGTATCGGCATCAAGAAGGAAGACCTGAAGAAAATCTTTGATAAGTTCTATCGTGTGCACACCGGCAATCTTCACGACGTGAAAGGATTTGGCCTCGGCTTGGCCTACGTCAAGAAGATTGTCCAGGACCTCAAAGGCTCCATTCGTGCAGAAAGCGAAGTGGGTATAGGTACCAAATTCATTATTGCATTACCTTTATTAAAAAATTAACGATATGGAAGAAAAAATGCGTATTTTATTATGCGAAGATGACGAGAATCTTGGCATGCTCCTCAGAGAGTATTTGCAAGCCAAAGGCTACGATACAGAATTGTGCCCCGATGGCGATGCCGGCTACAAATCGTTCTTGAAGAACAAGTACGATTTGTGTGTGTTGGACGTAATGATGCCCAAGAAGGACGGATTCACTTTGGCACAGGAAATCCGTGCTGCCAATAGCGAAATCCCCATTATTTTCCTTACGGCAAAGACCTTGAAAGAAGATATTCTCGAAGGTTTCAGAATTGGAGCCGACGATTACTTGACCAAGCCTTTCAGCATGGAAGAACTGACATTCCGCATCGAAGCTATCTTGCGTCGTGTGAAAGGAAAGAAAAACAAGGAAAGCAGTGTGTACAAACTCGGCCGCTTTGTGTTCGATACCCAGAAACAACTGCTCACTTTTGATGGCGAGAAGCAGACTAAACTCACCACCAAGGAGAGCGAACTTTTAGGATTGCTTTGTGCCCACACCAACGAGATTTTGCAGCGTGACTTTGCCTTGAAGACTATTTGGATTGATGATAATTACTTCAACGCTCGCAGTATGGATGTTTATATCACTAAGTTGCGCAAGCACTTGAAGGACGATGACTCCATCGAAATCATCAATATCCATGGTAAGGGTTACAAACTCATCAGTCCCGATGCTGATTGATGTTGACATCCCTCTTTGGAAAGAATAGAATTCTTTCTGAACTATAGACTCCGTTCGTGAACTGAATTTGTTCGGTTTACGAGCGGAGTTTGTTTTGTTTGTGAACCGAGTTAAATGGTATTTTCTTCCCAAAAAACTTTAATATTGCCACATTCTTTCGTTATTAGCGTGCTTTTGCGTATCTTTGCACTCTATTTTTTGCACGAGAATATGAGAAAGAAAATCATCTATACCCTTTGGGTGCTGTTCCTGATAGCCGTGAGCAGCGCGTTTTTCCTGTTTTATGCCATCTCCAAGGGATGGATAGGCTACATGCCGCCTATTGAGGAGTTGGAGAATCCGAACTATAAGTTTGCTTCGCAGGTCATCTCGGCCGATGGCGAAACGATGGGTACGTGGTCGTATCAGAAGAACAACCGCGTGTACGTCAGCTATCAGCAGTTGCCCAAGAACCTGATTGACGCCTTGGTGGCAACGGAGGATGTGCGCTTCCGCGAACATTCGGGCATCGACTTCCGTGCCTTCATGCGTGCGCTCATCAAGCGCGGTGTGATGGGCGACAAGAATGCGGGCGGTGGCTCCACCATCACTCAGCAGCTGGCCAAGCAGCTCTACTCCGAGGTGGCAGGAAGCACGCTGGAGCGTCTCTTTCAGAAGCCTATTGAGTGGGTGATTGCCGTGAACTTGGAGAAATACTATTCGAAGGAGGAAATCCTGTCGATGTATCTCAACTACTTCGACTTCAACTACAATGCCATCGGCATCAAGACGGCGTCGAACACCTACTTTGGTAAAGACCCTTGGGAGTTGAACACCGAGGAGAGTGCCATGCTGGTGGGTATGTGCAAGAATCCCTCGCTCTACAACCCGCGCCGATTCAAGCAGAATGCCTTGAACCGCCGCAACACGGTGCTCTCACAGATGGAGAAGGCCGGGTATCTGACGGACACCGAGTGTGACTCGTTGCAGGCGCTACCTATCGAGCTGAAGTTCCGCCGTGCCGACCACAAGGAGGGCATCGCCACCTACCTGCGCATGTATCTGCGTGACCGCATGATGGCGAAGAAGCCCCTGCGCAGCCACTATCCCGACTGGCAGTATCAGAAGTATTACGAAGACTCCCTCTCGTGGGAGACCGACCCTCTCTTCGGATGGTGCAACAAGAACTACAAGAAGGACGGACGCCCCTATAACATCTACACCGACGGACTGAAGGTGTACACCACCATCAACAGCCGCATGCAACGCTACGCTGAGGAGGCGGTGGACGAGCATGTGAAGAAGTATCTGCAACCAGCCTTCTTCAAGGAGAAGAAGGGACGGCGAACGGCCCCCTACACCAACAAACTGACGACCGACGAGGTGGAGACTATCCTCACCCGCGCCATGAAGCAGAGCGAGCGCTACCGCCTGATGCGCAATGCCGGATACACGGTTGATCAGATAAGAAAAGCCTTCGACGAACCGCATGAGATGACCGTCTTCAGCTACGAACAGGGCGAGATTGACACCGTGATGTCATCGATGGACTCCATCCGCTACTACAAGCACTTCCTGCGGTGTGGATTCATGTCAATGGAGCCTATGACCGGCCATGTGAAGGCCTACGTGGGAGGTCCCGACTTCACCCACTTCCAGTACGACATGGCCATGGTGGGCCGTCGTCAGGTGGGCTCGACCATCAAACCCTACCTCTACACACTGGCTATGGAGAACGGTTTCAGCCCCTGTGATGAGACACGAAACGTGGAGCAGACCATTATCACCGAGGACGGTAAGCCATGGAGCCCGCGCAATACCAACCGCAACCGATATGGCGAAATGGTGACACTAAAGTGGGGATTGGCCCAGTCGAACAACTGGATTTCGGCCTATTTGATGAGCAAACTCAATCCGTATGCATTCAAGAATCTGCTTCACAGCTTCGGCATACGCAACCTCGACATACAACCGACTCCGGCCCTCTGCCTTGGACCTTGCGAAATCTCCGTGGGTGAGATGGTGAGTGCCTACACCGCCTTTGCCAACAAGGGCATCCGCGCCAAGGCCATGTTTGTGACTCATATAGAGGATAACGACGGTAACATCTTGGCCACCTTCACCCCCGAGATGGAGGAGGTCATCAGCGAAGAAAGCTCCTACAAGATGCTCACCATGTTGCGTGCCGTCATCGACGAAGGCACGGGTGTCCGCGTCCGCTCCCGCTACAAGATTACGGCCGACATGGGTGGAAAGACGGGGACAACGAACAACAACTCCGACGGATGGTTCATGGGCTTCACCCCCTCGCTCGTGAGCGGTTGTTGGGTGGGCGGCGAAGACCGCGACATCCATTTCGACGGCATGTTCTACGGACAGGGAGCCTCCATGGCACTGCCCATCTGGGGACTCTATATGAATAAGGTGTATGCCGACAAGTCACTCGGATATTCGCAGGAAGAGACCTTCCGCATACCCGAAGACTATGACCCGTGCAAGAGCATCTCGGAAGTGGAGATGCACATACAGGAACTGGAAGAGTTGTTTCAATGACGATGAATAAAACCAATGGAAAAAACAGGTAAAAAGTGTCGCATTGCCATCCTTGCATCAGGCGAGGGCGGCAATGCAGAGGCGATAGTGCGCCATTTCATGGGACATCCCACCATGGAAGTGGCCTTGATGGTATGCAACAAAAAGACAGCCGGCGTCTACGCCCGCATGGCGAAGTATGGGATTCCGTGTCACACGATAGGAAAGACCGAGTGGCAACCAGGCTCTGAGGGCAAGCAAGTGTTGGAGTTGATGCACCGTGAAGAGGTCGGCCTGATTGTCTTGGCCGGATTCTTGGCCTACATCCCCGAAACGATAGTCAGCGCCTACGAAGGGCGCATCATCAACATCCACCCCTCGCTCCTCCCCAAATATGGCGGCAAGGGCATGTGGGGGCATCATGTGCACGAAGCCGTGATTGCCGCCCGCGAGACGGTGAGCGGCATCACCATCCACCATGTCACCGAGAAATTGGACGACGGTGGCATCATCTTCCAAGCCCAGTGCGAGGTGCGCCCCGACGACACTCCCGACACCTTGGCCTCACGCATTCACCAACTCGAACATGAGCACTATCCGCGCATCGTGGAATTGTTGGGAAGCAAAGATTGTGAATAAGCAATTTACATTTTGATTTCGTCGAGAGTGACGAGGTTGTTCACCAAGGCATAGATGGTGAGTCCGTTGGGAGTGTGAATTTGTAATTTTCCCGTGATGTTGCGGCGGTGAGTGGTGACGGTGTTGATGCTGAGGCAGAGGGTGTCGGCTATCTCCTTGTTGGTCATTCCCATGGCAACGCAATGGACAATCTCCTTTTCGCGCTCGCTCAGCATGTTCAGGCGGTGTGCGCTCTCCTCGTCGTCCTCCTGCGGACGGATGGGTGAGGCTGTGCCACGGATTATAAGTTCCTCTTCAAGACGGCGCACGACGGGGACAAACAGTTGGTCTTCCACGCGGCGGTGCTGGGTGAGGTCGGCTTCGCAGTTGATGATGTCGAAGAGGACGGAGTTCAGCAGATCATTGGCTTTTTGGGGGTAATAGCTCACGATGATGTCCTTTAGTTCCTTCAGTTTGTCTTCGATGTGGTCGTGTTTGTCGGCAAAGGTGCCAATCGTGTATCGCTCGTCGGGAATCCCTTGCAGCAGACGTCCGACGTAGGCAAAGACGGTGCTGTTCTCATACTCCATGTGGCGGCGCACTTCGGTGACGTACTCGTCGTAGAAGCGCAGGATGAGAAAGGCCACGTCGTCGGCTCCCGAGCAGTCGATGGCATCGATGAGGCGTCGGCGTATGGCGGGCAGGTTGTAGTCGAGGAAATAGGAGTGTGCCTGCTTCAGGTATTCCACTAACGATGCTAAAGCAAGATGTTCATCGTCGTACTCCTTTTGGCTGACGAAGTTAGCCACTGCAAGGAATGTGGGCAGATGTACCCCTTGCATTTCACACACCTCTTTCACCGTCTTGTCTCCAAATCCGAGGGAGATGCCAAAACGGCTCATTACCATCAGCAGCAGGCTGTTGTCGCGAATCAGTTCGCGCATAGTGTCCGATGCACGGTACACTGATAATTGTTTCATATATATTTTATTTTAACTCCTCCTGACTCTTATTTTAATTTTTCGCTGCAAAATTAGGCAGAATAAGGAAGGTGGGCAATACCCAAAAACTGTGAATTTAACTAAACGGGGACTGTACAGATACCTAACTTTTCAGTATTGTGGCATTGCTCGGGTGGTAGTAATTTTGCAGCCGATAAAAAAGCATGAAACAATATGAAGAGATTATCAGCAATCATTATGACTATCAGTCTGCTCGGCACATCCCAAACGATGGGGCAGGGTGGGAGCGAGGAGTACGGCCAATTCCGCATCGGAGGCTATGGCGAGGCTGTGGCCGCTTTCAAGGACTATGGAACCAACCGCTTCAACGGAAGTCCGAAGGGAAACACCAAGACCGACCGTAACACCATCAGCATACCACGCTTCATTCTGGCGATGGACTACAAGTTCAACGAGAAATGGATATTGGGTGCCGAGATTGAGTTTGAGTCGGGCGGCACGGGCAGCGCCGTGGAGCTGGAGGCTACCGAGAACGGCGAGTACGAGACCGAGGTGGAAAAGGGTGGCGAGGTGGTCATCGAACAGTTCCATCTGACGCGCCTCATTCATCCCGCCATCAATGTGCGCGCGGGACACCTCATTGTGCCCGTAGGACTCACCAATGCCCACCACGAACCCATCCACTTCTTTGGCACCGTGCGTCCCGAGGGAGAAACCTCCATCCTTCCTTCGACGTGGCACGAGACGGGACTTGAGCTGTTCGGCTCCTTTGGGAAGGGCTACGGGCACTTCGACTATCAGGCCATGGTGGTGGCCGGTCTCAATGCCAACGGATTCAATCGCGACCAGTGGGTGGCAGGTGGCAAGCAGGGCTTCTTCGAGGAGGACAACTTCACCTCGCCCGGTTATGCGGCCCGGCTGGATTATAAAGGTCTGGACGGATTGCGCGTGGGCCTTTCGGGCTATTATTGCGCCGATGCAGGAAAGAATGCCGACAAACCCCAGGCTTACTCGTCGGTCGGACGCATTCCCGTTACCATCCTTTCGGCCGATGCACAATACCATAATAAATATGTGACCGCACGCGCCTGTGCCGTGTGGGGCGATTTGGGCGAGTCGGCTGCCGTGAGCCGTGTGAATGCCCGTTTGCCGAATGCGTCGCCCTACAGCAAGTTGGGACCCATTGCCCAACGGGCGGTGAGCTATGCCGGCGAGGTGGGCGTGAACCTCGGTGCTTTCTTCAAGGAGAAGCGTGTGCCCACGATTTACCCCTTCGTCCGCTACGAATACTACAACCCTCAGGAGAAGGGCGAGAGTGGTCAGACGATGGAGAAGCGTTGTCAGGTGAGCCTGTGGACGGCCGGATTGAACTGGTTTGCTTTGCCCAACCTGGTGGTGAAGGCCGACTACACCACTCGTCAGATAGGCACCGCTAAAGTGTTTGGCACCAGTTCGTTGAATAGCGAGAACGAGTTCGCTATCGGCATTGCCTACGTGGGATGGTTCTTCAAGAAGTAACGGAATACGTTACTGAGAACAGGTGAAAAGGAACGCTTTTCGGGCGCGTTAAAAACCCCATATTTCAGTATTGTGGCATCGGGCGAATGGCCGTACCTTTGCACTCGAAAAATGAAACAAAAACAATAAGAAAAAGTATGAAAAAGAATCTGTTTTATGCCGCCTCATTGGCGGTAAGCCTTTCGCTCGGCTTTGTGGCTTGTAGCGATGACGACGATGAAAACAAAGTAGTGGTGGAGCAGATGGATATGGCCGTGCTCGACCCCATTGTGGAAAACTATGCCGATGCCGTGGTGATGCCTACCTATAAGGCTTTGGTGGAGAAGAATACTGCACTCTACAATGCAGTGGCAACCTTGTGCAACGAGCCTTCAGACGCTCATTTCGAGGCGGCTGCCGAGGCTTGGCTGGATGCTCGCGAACCGTGGGAGACAAGCGAGGCTTTCCTCTTTGGCCCTGTGGATGCACTCGGTCTTGATCCTAACATGGACAGCTGGCCGCTCGACCAGGCAGGCATTGAAAACATCCTGACAAGTGGCAACTGGAGCGCCCTCGAGTGGGACGACGATTCAGAGGCCGAGGCGGCTCAAGGCGTGCGTGGATTCCACACGCTGGAGTATCTTCTGTGGAAAGACGGACTCCCCCGCACAGTGGCCGATGCCGACTATGCCAAGGATGCCGCCTCGTGGTGCAACTACATGAAGGCTGTGGCCAACCTGCTGAAGCGCGATGCCGAAGAGCTGTATGCTGCTTGGAAGGAGAGCTACGAAGGGGGCGAGGCATACGTGAACATCTTTAAGAACCACGGTAATAGCACCTATCAGACGGCGCTTGCCTGTGCCGAGGAAATCATCGACGGATGCATCACCATCGCCGAGGAGGTGGGCAATGCCAAGATCGGCGACCCCTACAACCTCTACATGAGCGGTGATACGGATGCTGCCCTCTACGCCGTTGAGTCGTGGTACAGCTGGCATTCACGCGACGATTACACGAACAACATCTACTCCATCCGCAACGCCTACTACGGTTCGCTGGACGGCACGGTAGCCACCAACTCATTGGCCGCCTTCATGGAAGAGAACAATGCCGCACTCGATGCACAGGTAAAGGCTTCCATCAAAACTGCCGAGGAGGCTATTCAGGCAATCCCCCAACCCTTCCGCAACCACATCAATTCAACGGAAGCAGAGGAGGCAATGGATGCTTGCGCCGCACTGGCCGCCACACTGGAAACCTTGAAGGCCGGGCTGAGAAGCTACTTCGAGTAATCGTCTATCAATCAAGACAAATAAGGCATGGTGAAGAACAGCCTCTTCACCTATGCCTTTTTGTGGTATAATGATGTTTGAAAATTATTTAAACAACATAAAGATGAATAAGTTGATTAACCTCTCCAGTCTGCTCGCTTTCACCCTGCTATGTGTAGCTTGCGATGACGATGGTTTGGATGTGCGCGACATCGAGGTCCCTCGTGGCTATGCGCTTTCTGCCGGTACATCCACCATCTTCGTCAGTTCGTCGAAGGCTTACGACTCGCCCGCCGGCTGGCTGTCGGGGAAATACCTGAGCCGCTTCTACTCGGGCGACGGACTCTATGATGACATCCGCACCACCTCCAACGGCGACGGTGGAGGACTTGGGCCCGTCTATGCGGGCTATTCGTGCGGAAGCTGTCACCGCAATGCCGGACGCACGCGTCCCGCTCTGTGGAGCGAGGGAGGGTCGGGAAGTTATGGCTTCTCAGCCATGCTTATTTATGTCACTCGCAAGAACGGAGCCTTTTTCCAGGACTACGGACGGGTGATTCACGACCAAGCCATCTACGGCGTGGAGGCCGAAGGCAAGCTGAAGACGTCGCTCAAATACGAAACCTTCACTTTCCCCGATGGCGAAGAGTACGAGCTGTGTTACCCGGAGTATGAAATCACCGAATGGTATGCTGATTCGATAGCTCCCGAAGACCTCTTCTGCACGGTGCGCATCCCCCTGCGCCACGTGGGTATGGGACAGATGATGGCCATCGACCCGCACGAGATTGAGACACTGGCTGCACGGAGCAACTATCCCGAATACGGCATCAGCGGACGGGCCAACTACATCATGGAGCGCGGCGTATTGAGCCTCGGCCTTTCGGGCAACAAGGCACAACATGCCGACCTCACCGTGGAGCTGGGATTCAGCAGCGACATGGGTGTGACCAACAGCCGCTATCCGGAAGAAATCTGTGAAGGGCAGAGCCAGATGCAGGGCGGAAGCATGATGGGACTCTCCTACGACCAGCTGGACATCAATACCGAGGACATGGAGGACGTTGACCTCTACATGCAAGCCTTGGGAGTGCCCGCCCGACGCAATGTGAACAACCCCACGGTGAAGCGCGGCGAAGAGATGTTCTACCAAGCCAAGTGCCACCTCTGCCACGTCAGCACGTTGCACACCAAACCGCGCGGCACCAACCTGCTGAACGGCACGGGACTCCCGTGGTTGGGCAGCCAGACCATCCACCCCTACAGCGACTTCCTGCTTCACGACATGGGGTCGGAAATCATGGGCGTGGGGCTGAACGACAACTACGTGAGCGGCCTTGCCCGCGGAAACGAGTGGCGCACCACTCCCCTGTGGGGCATCGGCCTGCAGGAGAAGGTGAACGGACACACCTACTTCCTGCACGACGGACGTGCCCGCAATCTGCTCGAGGCTATCATGTGGCACGGCGGCGAGGGAGAGGCTTCGAAGAACCTATTCAAGCAGATGCCGAAGGAGGATCGCGATGCGTTGATAAAGTTCCTGGAATCGCTGTAAATCCCCGCCCCGCAAGTTGACTTCCGGGTATCTTCGGGAAGAGACAGAATTTCTGTCTGAGAAGAAACAAAATCTATCAAGTGTCCGAGGCAATGCTGTCAGCTGACAGATGAAATTCCATCAGCTGATAGAACGGAAGCGGACACCTGATAGATTTTTGGATGAAAAAGAAGAATGTAATCCGTTGTTAACCAATGTAATATTATACAGTCCTAAAGACTGGGAATCTTAAAATGTAAGTTTAGAACAGATGAAAAGACTATTGCTTTCCGCCATGCTCGCCTCCCTCGCTACGGGAGCCATGGCACAATACGAGGCCGACACGGAGAATGGCGTAGTGTCACTGGCCGGACGTGAAGGATTCGCCATCGAGACAAAGAAAGGTGATTTTGTGTTCAAACCCTACCTGTTGGTGCAGACGGCAGCCAACTACCGTTGGTACGATGACGAGGGGTTGGACAAGGCCTACAATCAGGACAATGTGGCCAACTCGGGATTCTCCATCCCCTATGCCGTACTTGGCTTCACGGGTAAAGCCTTCGGGCGAGTGACCTTCAACCTCTGCATCAATGCCGCCGCTTCGGGTGGAGGCATCCTGCAACAGGCGTGGTTCGACGTGCAGCTGAGCAAGCGCATGGCCATCCGTGCGGGTAAGTTCAAGACTCCCTTCAGCCACGCTTACCTCACCACACTGGGCGAGACGCTGATGCCGGCTCTGCCCACTTCGCTCACCTCCTCAGTGATTCTTCCCCACTCGCTCAATGCCGTCACTCCAACAATGGGTATGGGCTTTGACTTGGGTGTGGAACTCCACGGTATGATGTCGGACGAGTTCGGCTATCAGGTAGGTATCTGGAACGGTACGGGCTCTTCGGTGAACTCGGCCACCAAGACACTGAGCGACGACTGGCACATCCCCTCGCTCCTCTATGCCGGACGCCTCACCTTCATGCCCAAGGGGGTGATGCCCGCCACACAGGGTAATCCCAACCGCCTCGACGAAGACAAGTGGATGCTGGGCGTTTCCACTTCGATGAACGTGGAGAGCGAAAACGAAAGCACAAACGACTACCGTGCAGGCCTCGAGTTTGCCATGTTGAAGAACCGCCTCTACCTGGCTGCCGAAGTCTATTACATGAATGTGAGCTTCACCGACCGACAGAAGATAGACGACACGTATGACTACCTTGGCGGATACGTACAGGGAGGCTACTTTGTGGTTCCGCGCCTGCAGGCTGCGCTCCGCTACGATTTCATGAACCGCAATGGCATTGACACCGACGGCTTTCTGAATATGCCCGCCGTGGGAGTGAACTACTTCTTCAAGGATTGTAATCTGAAATTGCAAGCCATGTACCAGTACATCGGCCGCACGGGACACGAGGACCAACTCAATCGTGACAACGACAATTTGGGCTTGGCCACACACACGGGTATCGTGCAATTGCAATACTCTTTCTGAGAAAATTCATAATTCATAATTCATAATTCATAATTATTGCGTATTTTTGTGACCTCATTAGCAATGATAAAGAAAAAGGGAATGATGATGGCCGCCTGCCTGACGGTGGCAATCACCTCGTGCGACGATGGCCGGCTCTACGAAAAGCCGGTGATACTTCCCGAAGAGGGGCGTGTGGTGAAGCTGACGGGCAACCTTTCGGGCGTTGGCGAATGGGCGGGCGGTTATAGCATAGTGGTAGCCGGTTTTGCGGACGACAGCGAGTATGCCGTCATCAGCAAATCGGTGTCAACCGGTGCCGACGGACGGGCGGAAGTGGTGCTCTCGGGTATCAAGGACGAAGTGCAGCGCGTGGAGCTTTGTGTCATCAACCGCTTGCGCAAGCGCATCCTCACCCTTCGCTCGGCCGATCTCAGTGTAGCCGACACCATCCACCTGGAAGTGGGAAGCATGAACGTGGGTATGTACGCCGCCATTCAGGAGCAGCTCTTCAACACCACTTGTACGAGTTGCCACGGAGCCAGCACCTTTGCCGGAGGTGGCCTCTACCTGACCGAAGGGAAAAGCTACGACGCACTGGTGGGTGCACCCTCCCAACTGGCGGACGACAAGCTGCTGGTGGAGCCGGGAAACGCTGATGCCAGCGTGCTTTACCAGGCAATCGCCACCCGCGTGAGCGCCACGTGGAGACAAGACCACTCGAACATGGTGATGAACACCGCCATGCGCGACGTGGTGAAAGATTGGATAAATGGAATAAAGGAATGATTATGCAAGAAAAGACAAAGATAGAACTCTTTAAGTTCGATGCGGCCGGTGGAGTGGTGGAGATGCACGCCATGATTCACGTGACCGACCCGACGCTGGCCTACACCGAGCAGGTGGGGGCACTGCACGAGGCATACGACCGCCTTATTCATGGCGAGGCGAGGGGAACCGTGGCAGTGTTGAAACGCTATTTCCTGAGCGATGCGGCCAATCAGGCGGACTACCTGATGGCGCAGGAGATGGAGGTGTGCGGATGTGCCCTTTCAATCGTGGAGCAACCGCCGTTGGACGGCACGAAAGTGGCCCTGTGGGTCTACCTGATGACGGAGGTGGAGACGCGCGCCTTGCCGGGTGGCCTCTACGAGGTGAAACACGGAGCTTACCGTCACCTGTGGGGAGCCACGGCACTGAACCGCGCTGCCACATCGGAGTATCAGACACGCCTGTTGCTCAACGACTACACGATGCAACTGGCCGAGCAAGGTTGCCGGTTGGCCAATCATTGCATCCGCACGTGGTTCTTTGTTCAGAATGTGGATGTGAACTACGCGGGCGTGGTGAAGGGCAGAAACGATGTTTTTGCCACTCAGAACTTGACGGACAAGACACACTTCATTGCCAGCACGGGCATTGCCGGACGACATGCCGACCCGAAAGTGATGGTGACGATGGATTCCTACGCCGTGGACGGAGTTAAACCCGAGCAGATCCACTATCTTTATGCACCTACCCACCTGAACCGCACGTCGGAGTACGGCGTGAGCTTCGAGCGCGGCACATACGTGGATTATGGCGATCGTCGCCATGTCTTCATCTCGGGCACGGCCAGCATCAACAACCGTGGCGAGGTGGTGCACCCGGGCGACATCAGAAAGCAGACACTGCGCATGTGGGAGAACGTTGAGACGCTGTTGGCTGAGGCCGATTGCACCTTTGATGATGTGGCTCACCTCATCGTCTATCTGCGCGACATTGCCGACTATGCCGTGGTGCGACAGATGTACGAAGAGCGTTTCCCCACGCATCCTGCCGTCTTCCTCCTCGCGCCCGTGTGCCGTCCCGGTTGGCTCATAGAAATGGAATGCATGGCGGTGAAGCGGATGGAGAACAAGGGGATTCCTGCATTGTAAGATATAGAAAAAATAAAGCTGAAATCCCTCCCGAAAAATCTCTTAAGCGTTAGTGAAAAATCTCTTAAGAGATAAGTTCGTAACTCTTAAGCGTTAGCAAACTAACTCTTAAGAGATATCCAGCCACGCTTAAGCATCGTCCGACAACTCTTAAGCGTGGCTGCATTGTACTTAACCTGATTTTTGTAGGAAATGAACAAATTATTGAAACCCTTGACCCTCATCCTTTATCTGCTGCTCACCGTAGTGTTGGCGGTGGCCACCTTTGTGGAGTATGCGCAAGGGACGGCGTTTGTGACGGAGTACATCTATCACTCGGTGCCGTTCGTGGTGCTTTGGGGGGCACTTGGTGTGCTCATGATTTTTTCCCTGTTGGAGAAAAAAAACTTTCAGGTGTGGCCGAAAATTCTTCTGCACCTTTCCTTTGTGATGATACTGGCGGGAGCGCTCACAACTTTCCTCACCAGCCGAAAAGGAATGATGCACCTTCGCATGAGCGAACCGACTTTCCAGTACATCGAGGGGGAGACGCGGATGGTGTGCAACGTGCCATTTGCCCTCGAGCTTGACACGTTTTACATCGACTACTATCCGGGGACGGATGCGCCGGCCGATTATGTGAGCGTGGTGAAGATTGCCGGACCCCATCCCCAGCCTTCGGACCCCATCCCGACCTTCCCCAAGGGGAAGGATCAAAATGACGGACAAAACATTTCACTCCCTTCCCTTGGGAGAGATAAGGGGGAGGGTCTGCTCTTTTCCATCTCCATGAACAACGTCCTCGATTACGAAGGTTACCGCTTTTACCAATCCTCTTACGACGAGGATGGGCGTGGCACGTGGCTCAGCGTGAACTACGACCCGTGGGGGACGGGCATTACGTATGCCGGTTACGTCATGTTACTTGTCTCTATGATAGGAATGATGGTGCATCCCCGTGGTGGATTTCGCCAACTCTTGCGGAAAGTTGCATTGCTTGCCGTTCTATTTGTCTTCACAGACGGTGTCTTTGCTCAGGAGACGAAGAAACTTTCCATCATCTCAGTAGAAGAGGCGCAGGAGAAGCGGGAGATGCAGGTCATCTACCACGACCGTGTGGTGCCGCTGAACACCCTGGCACGCGACTTTGTGCGAAAACTCTATGGCAAAGACTCCTTCAGCGGCCTTACGCCCGAACAGATTCTACTCAGTTGGCAACGCTTTCCCGATGAGTGGGCCTACGTGCCGGCCATCCGCATCAAGAGCGGCGAGTTGCGGGCAAAGTTGGGCATTGCGGGCGAATATGCGCGGATGATTGACCTGTTTGAATACGACAAACTGACGACCTACAAGTTGCGGCATATCATGAGGGAGGCTTCCGTGACGACCGATGAAAGCGGAAAACCCTCTCCCTTGCAGAAAGCCATCACCGAGACGGACGAGAAGGTGGCCTTGGTGATGATGCTTCAAAACGGTACGCTCGTTCGCCCGCTGCCCACCGACGGCAGTGTGGAGCCGCTGGGCGAGGCGGAGCTGAAGGCTGAACTGCTCTACAACCGCATCCCCTTTACGAAGATTCTGTTTATGTTCAACCTGACGATGGGGATGGTGTTCCTCCTGTTACGAATTCCTCAGAACCCTCCCCCTTACCCCTCCCAGGAGAGGGGAGTAAAATGTTTTGCCCGTCATTTTACTCCTTCCCCTTGGGGTAGGTCGGGATGGGGGCCGTCCGCCCTTCTTCTCCTTTCCTTCCTCTTTGCCCTCACGGGCTACCTGCTCCGCTGGTACATCGGCGGGCGCATTCCCTTGAGCAACGGGTACGAGACGATGCTCTTTCTGGCACTCTGCATCATGGCTTTCGCCCTGCTGATGGCGCGTCGGTTCCGTCCGGCCATCCCCTTCGGATTCCTGCTTTCGGGCTTCACCCTGCTGGTGGCCTACTTGGGACAGATGAATCCGCAAATCACCCCGCTGATGCCCGTGCTGGTGTCGCCGTGGTTGAGTCTGCACGTGTCGGTCATCATGATGGCCTACGCCCTGTTTGCCTTCATCCTGCTGAACGGTGTGTGGGCACTCTGTGTGCCGCGCGAGGCCGAACGGCTGATGACGTACAGCCGCCTGATGCTCTATCCGGCCGTCTTCCTGCTGACGGCCGGCATTTTCATCGGTGCCGTGTGGGCCAATGTGTCGTGGGGACGCTACTGGGGATGGGACCCCAAGGAGGTGTGGGCACTCATCACGATGCTCATCTACGCCCTGCCTCTGCATGCGGCTTCGCTCTCGTGGTTCCGCCGCCCGCGGTTTTTCCATGCCTATCTGATAGTGGCCTTTCTGGCCGTGCTCATCACCTATTTCGGCGTGAACTTCTTCCTTGGCGGAATGCATAGCTATGCCTGACGAAAATCTGTCTAAGACAAAATAATTTCTGTCAGCTGACGAAACGGATTCTGTCAACTGACAGAAAAACCGCGGACACCTGATAGATTTTTCGCGGATATGTGATGGATTTTCCGCGCTTATTCGTACATTTGCAGCAAACACAGATAGGTATCATTTTATGAGAAAAATATATAGCCTTTTGGCCGCTTGCCTGATGGGAGGACTCTCCTTGCAGGCCCAGTTGGTGGAGCGAACCGTGGAGGAACGCCTCACTGCCTATTTCAGAGAATATGTCCCTGCGGAAGCCAACATCGGCACCTGCCGGTTGGACTCTTTCAAGATTGACCACGGGCGCCGCACCCTGCGCGTCTATGCTAATGCCACCTTCGGCTATCAGCCGTTCACGCGCGAGATAGCCGACGGGATATACAAGCAGTTGCGCCAGATATTGCCCGGCCCGGTGAACTACTTCGACATCACCCTGTATGCCGACGGACGGAAGATTCACGACCTGATTCCCAACGCCCTGCGTAGCCGGCGCGACAGGGAGAAAGGCCGCACGTGGGACGGACGCCACCACAAAGGTGCCCCGTGGGTGAAGCGCACCTCGCGCCCCTACGAGGTGGAACAGGGGTTGGAGGGACACCACCTGGCCGTGTGGCAGAGCCATGGCCGCCACTACAAGAATGCGCGGGGCGAATGGGCGTGGCAGCGTCCGCCCCTCTTCTGCACCACCGAAGACCTCTTCACCCAATCCTTTGTCGTGCCCTACATCATCCCCATGCTGGAGAATGCCGGGGCCGTCGTCTTCACACCCCGCGAGCGCGACACGCAGCGCCACGAGGTGATTGTCGATAACGACGGCAGCCACATGGGCAGCATCTACTACGAAGAGAAGGCGCGCAAGGCTCCGTGGCGGGTGGCTTCGGGCAAGGGATTTGCCCGTCAGAGCCAAGCCTACAACGATGGCGACACGCCTTTCCTGACGGGTACGGCAAAATACACCACCACCGCCGGACGGAAAAAGAACACCAAGACACTGGCCACGTGGATTCCCGACATACCCGAAACGGGGACCTACGCCGTATATGTCTCTTACCAGACGTTGCCCGATGCTGTGCCCGATGCCCACTACACCGTGTTCCACAAGGGCGGAGCCACCGAGTTCCTCGTCAACCAGCGCATGGGTGGCGGCACGTGGGTTTATTTGGGAACCTTTGAGTTCGACCGGGGGCAGAACGACTACGGCTTCGTGGCACTGAGCAACGAGAGCAGCACGAAGGGTACCATCAGTGCCGATGCCGTGCGCTTTGGTGGCGGCATGGGCGACATCCGGCGCGGAGGCACGGTGAGCGGTTTTCCCCGCTACTTGGAGGGTGCCCGCTACTGGGCACAATGGGCAGGAATGCCCTACACCGTCTATGCCGGCTACAAGGGCGAGCACGACTACAACGACGACATCAACACCCGCGGCCGCACCATCAACTACCTGACGGGCGGCTCCGCCTATAATCCCAAAGAGGAGGGCCTGAGGGTGCCCATTGAAATGACCCTGGGCGTACACAGCGACGCGGGATTCAGCCGCGAGGACGAACTGGTGGGCACACTGGGCATCTACACCACCAACTTCAACGACGGGAAACTGGCCACCGGCACTTCGCGCTACGCCAGCCGCGACCTGAACGACCTGGTGCTCAGCGGACTCAGGCGCGACCTCTCGGCCTACACGGGACGGCCGTGGGCCAGACGGGGGATGTGGAATCGGAGTTACAGTGAATCGCGCCTGCCCGTGGTGCCTTCGATGATATTGGAGACCCTGTCGCACCAGAATTTTGCCGACCTCAAGTGGGGACACGACCCCGACTTCAAGTTCACGCTCGGCCGCTCGGTCTATAAGTCCATCCTCCGCTTCGTCGCTACCCAACACGGGCGCGACTATGTGGTGCAACCCCTGCCCGTCAACAACTTTGCCATCCGCTTTACCGGCCATCCCAAGCCGGTGAAGAAGCGCGGACGGAAACAGGACAACGCCACCGTGCAACTTTCGTGGAAAGCGGTGAACGACCCGCTTGAACCCTCGGCCAAGCCCTCGGGCTACGTGGTCTATACCCGCATCGGACGGGGCGGGTTCGACAACGGAGTGTATGTGGACAAGCCTCAATTGGAGATGGAGATAGAACCGGGACTGGTGTATGGCTTCAAGGTGACGGCCGTCAACGACGGGGGCGAGAGTTTTCCCAGCGAAATCCTCTGTGCCTACCAGGCACCCGAGAGTAATGCCACCCTGCTCCTCGTCAATGGCTTCGACCGCCTGAGCGGACCCGCCACCATCGAGAATCCGGTGGAGCAGGGGTTCGACCTTCGTCGTGACGCGGGCGTACCTTATATATATAGTACCTCGTTCTGTGGCGCACAGCAGAGTTTCGATCGCCAGTACATCGGGCGCGAAACCCCTGAAGGACTGGGCTACAGCGGAAACGAACTGGAGGGGATGCGCGTCGTGGGCAACACGTTCGACTATCCCTTCGTGCATGGCAAGGCCATACAGGCCGTGGGCGGATTCTCCTTCGTGTCGTGCAGCGACGAGGCGGTGGAGAACGGCCGCGTGCGATTGGGCGACTATCCCGTCGTTGACCTCATCCTCGGAGTGGAGAAGACGGGTGGCCGCTCGGCCATGAATGGCGAGGAGTATCAGGCCCTCTCGCCCAAGATGCAACAAATGCTTGCCGACTATCTGAATAGGGGAGGGGCGCTCTTGGCCAGCGGGTCGCACATCGGGAGCGACCCCACGTACACCACTGCGGGCGGTGCCCTGTTCGTGAACGACAAGCTGAAGTTCCGGGCGGGGACATCCCTGGCTCTGCCGCCGGTGGCAGGTGACCGCGACCGGGTGTACACCTCGCAGGTGCGCAGCGCCCACTTGTCGTTCACCATCCCCCGCACACTGAACGAGCAGATGCTGGCCGTGCCTGCACCCGAAACACTGGTGCCCGTTCATCCCGCCTATGCCGTGTTGGCCTACGAAGAGGGCAACCAGTGTGCCGCCATAGCCTACCCGGGCAGCGACTACCGCACCTTCATCCTCGGATTCCCTTTCGAAAGCATCCGCGAGGAGGCGCAGCGCATCCGGCTGATGGGAATGGCACTGAAGTTCTTGACGGGAAAGTGATGACTTTCTTTCCGTTTGCAGGAAGAACGGATTTTTGGAATGGATAACGGGAAATACACGCGCGTTTTCCGTTGTTTTCCGTTTTGGAAAACTTTTCCTTCGGGGTGATTTTGTAACATGTTGAAAATCAATAGTTGTCTGTTTTGTTTTGGACAACTTTGAAAATTGTTAATAACTTCTTTGTGAAAAGTTTGGTAGATTCAGAAAGTCTCCGTAGCTTTGCAGTCAATTAGAAAAACAAATTATTAAATCTAATGGAACAGAGAACTTATACGTATGACGAAGCGTTCGAGGCATCGCTCGAATACTTCAAAGGGGACGAGCTGGCAGCCCGTGTGTGGGTGAACAAGTATGCCGTAAAAGACTCGTTCGGAAAAATCTACGAGCGTTCGCCCGAGGATATGCATTGGCGTATTGCCAACGAGGTGGCACGCATCGAACAGAAGTATGCCAATCCACTCTCGGCCAAAGAACTCTTTGACCTGATGGATCACTTCCGCTACATCGTGCCGCAAGGTAGCCCCATGACGGGTATCGGCAACGATTTCCAGATTGCTTCGCTTTCCAACTGCTTCGTTATCGGTATGGACGGACAGGCCGATTCCTACGGTGCCATCATCCGCATCGACGAAGAGCAGGTACAGCTGATGAAGCGTCGTGGTGGTGTGGGTCACGACCTCTCGCACATCCGCCCCAAAGGTTCACCGGTGAAGAACTCTGCTCTGACCTCTACAGGACTGGTGCCCTTTATGGAGCGCTATTCTAATAGTACGCGCGAGGTAGCGCAAGACGGACGACGCGGTGCCTTGATGTTGAGTGTGAGCATCAAACATCCCGATTCAGAATCGTTCATCGATGCCAAGATGACCGAAGGAAAGGTAACGGGAGCCAACGTTTCTGTGAAATTGGATGATGACTTTATGCGTGCGGCCATCGAAGGGGTGCCCTATACGCAGCAATATCCCATCATGGGCGACAATCCGATGGTGAGCAAGCAGATTGACGCTTCGGCCTTGTGGAAAAAGATTGTACACAACGCATGGAAGAGCGCCGAACCGGGTGTACTCTTCTGGGACACCATCATCCGCGAAAGTGTGCCCGATTGCTATGCCGACTTGGGTTACCGCACCGTCAGTACCAATCCCTGTGGCGAAATTCCTCTCTGTCCCTATGACTCATGCCGTCTGTTGGCCATCAACCTCTACTCCTACGTGGTGAACCCCTTCACCAAGGACGCTTACTTCGACTTCGACCTCTTCCGCAAGCATGTGGGATTGGCCCAGCGCATCATGGACGACATCATCGACCTGGAGTTGGAAAAGATTGAACGCATCATGGAGAAAATTCAGAGCGACCCCGAAAGCAACGAAGTGAAGGGTAGCGAAATGATGCTTTGGGAGAAGATTTATAAGAAGAGCGGACAGGGCCGACGCACCGGCGTGGGCATTACGGCCGAGGGCGATATGATTGCAGCTATGGGTTTGCGCTACGGAACACAGGAAGCCACCGACTTCAGTGTGGAGGTGCACAAGACGATTGCCGTCGAAGCTTACCGTTCATCAGTGAACATGGCCAAGGAGCGCGGAGCATTTGCCGTATATGACAGCGAACGCGAAAAGGACAACCCCTTCGTGAACCGTATCAAGGAAGCCGACCCTGCCCTGTATGAAGAGATGAAACAATATGGCCGCCGCAACATTGCATGTCTGACCATCGCCCCCACAGGAACAACCAGCCTGATGACTCAGACAACCAGCGGCATCGAACCTGTGTTCATGCCCGTTTACAAACGTCGTCGCAAAGTGAATCCCAACGACCCCGAAGTACATGTGGACTTTATGGACGAGACAGGTGACGCTTTCGAAGAATACATCGTCTATCACCACAAGTTCCTCGAGTGGATGCGCGTGAATGGTTACGACACCGAGAAGCGCTACACACAGGAAGAGATTGACGAACTGGTAGCCCAGTCGCCCTACAACAAAGCCACCAGCAACGACGTGGACTGGCTGATGAAGGTGCAGATGCAGGGCGCTATCCAGAAGTGGGTGGACCACAGCATCAGTGTCACCATCAACCTGCCCAACGACGTCGATGAAGAACTGGTGAACCGCCTCTACGTGGAAGCATGGAAGAGCGGCTGCAAGGGCTGCACCGTATATCGCGACGGTAGCCGTGCTGGCGTGCTCATCTCTGCCAAGAGCGACAAGAAGGACGAACCGCTTCCCTGCAAGCCGCCCACAGTGACCGAAGTGCGTCCGGCTGTACTCGACTGCGACATCGTTCGTTTCCAGAACAATAAAGAAAAGTGGGTGGCCTTCGTGGGACTGCTCGACGGATATCCCTACGAAATCTTCACCGGTCTGCAAGACGATGAAGAGGGAATCGTACTCCCCAAGAGTGTGACTCGCGGACGCATCATCAAGACCACCGACGAAGAGGGACGCAAGCGCTACGACTTCCAGTTTGAGAACAAGCGCGGCTACAAGACC